>JABJCZ010000246.1 GCA_018668475.1 Alphaproteobacteria bacterium
CTCCGGCGGAAGATCGTAGAGGTTCTTGTCCATGGCATCGCCGGGATGAATTTTGTTCTCGATGCCATCGATGCCCGCCATCAACATGGCTGAATAAGCGAGGTAGGGATTCGCCGTCGCATCAGGGAAACGCACTTCGACCCGTTTGCCGTTGGGGCTGGCCGCATGCGGAATACGGCACGAGGCTGACCGGTTGCGGGCAGAGTAGGCAAGCAGGACCGGCGCTTCAAACCCGGGCACCAGTCGCTTGTAGCTGTTGGTGCTGGGGTTGGTGAAGGCGTTGAGCGCGCGCGCGTGGCGGATGATGCCACCGATGTAATAGAGCGCGGTCTCTGACAGGTCCGCATAGCCGGTGCCGGCAAAGGTCGGCTTGCCTTCCTTCCAGATCGACTGATGAACGTGCATGCCAGAACCGTTGTCGTCAGCCACTGGCTTCGGCATGAAGGTTGCGCTCTTACCGTAAGAGTGCGCAGTCATGTGGATCACGTATTTGTAAATCTGGGTTTGATCGGCGGTGCGCAAAAGGGTGTCGAAGGTAAAGCCCAGTTCCATCTGCGACGGCGCGACCTCGTGATGGTGCTTTTCGGCCTTGAGCCCCATACCCACCATGTGGGTAATCATCTCTGCCCGCATGTCCGACATGGAATCAACCGGCGGGACAGGAAAGTAGCCGCCCTTGACGCCGGGCCGGTGGCCGGTGTTGCCACCTTCATATTGACGACCGGAATTGTAGGGGCCCTCTTCCTGATCGAGGCTATAAAAAGTCTCGTTCGAGGAGACGTTGTACCGCACGTCATCAAAGACAAAGAACTCGGCCTCGGGACCGAAGTAGGCTGTGTCACCAAGCCCTGAATAGGCAAGATAGGCCTCGGCCCGGTGCGCGACGCCCCGCGGGCAACGGCCGTACGCTTGCCCGGTAGACGGTTCAATCACATCGCAGGACACGATCATGGTTGGCTGAGCCGCAAAGGGGTCCATAACAGCGGATGCGGCGTCTGGCATCAGGATCATGTCCGACTCATGAATTTCCTTCCAGCCGGCGATGGAGGAGCCGTCAAACAGAAGGCCATCCGTAAACATATCCTCGTCGACGGTATCGATATACTGGGCAGTGTGCTGCCATTTCCCGCGTGGGTCGGTGAAACGGAAGTCAACGAACTGGACGTCGTTGTCGCTCAGCATCTTGAGAATGTTCTGGATATCGCTCATGGAATTCGAACCTTTTTCGTCGGGTCTCGGCCGGTGTCCCTTTGAACGGGAGCTTGGTGTCGACCGCTGGGTCTGGTTGATCAAACAAGAAGGGTGCTAGGTCTCTAGACAGCCTCGATGCCGCGCTCGCCTGTACGAATACGGATGGCATCCTCGACCGGCGAAATGAATATCTTGCCATCGCCGATCCTGCCGGTCCGCGCCGCAGCCTGAATAGCCTCGACGGCTTGTTCAACGATGCCATCGTCAAGAATGATTTCGATTTTGACCTTCGGCAGAAAATCGACGACGTATTCCGCACCCCGGTACAACTCGGTATGGCCACGCTGGCGACCAAAGCCCTTGGCTTCGATGACCGTGATCCCTTGCAGGCCGATCTCGTGCAACGCGTCTTTTACTTCATCGAGCTTGAATGGCTTGATGATGGCCTCGATCTTCTTCATGTCCCGCTCCTCAATTCGCACAGCGAGACTCCGCATCGATTGAACGGGTCCGGCTTCATGTTTCGGATATACCGTTGCATGGGCCGTGCCAACCAGGTGAATCACTTAAGTATGCATAAATACAATGTGTTGCGGTTTCTCTCATCCGGTCGCAGGATATGGCGGATGGTTGTTTTGTAGGCGGCCTGCCTAATTATTAAGCAGGTGACCGGTTGCCGCGCGCCGCTGTTCAGAGGACTTGCACCAAATTGTCGAAGTGCCATAGTGCCGGCGCTTTCACCCGACCATTAAAGCGCCTATTTCTCAGGGGATAGTACATTGCACATCGCAAAGCGTATTAGCCGGCTCGGCACCGAGTCCGCGTTTGAAGTTCTTGCCCGTGCCAAGGCGCTTGAGGCCAAGGGTCGCTCGATTATCAATCTCGGCATCGGGCAGCCGGATTTCCGCACGCCCGATAATATCGTTGAAGCCGGGCGCAAGGCCCTGGCTGACGGTCACCACGGATATACGCCCGCCAACGGCATATTGCCCCTGCGCGAGGCTGTTGCGGCCGATATTGAACTCAGGCGCGGCGTGACGATTGACCCTGATGACGTGCTGATCGTGCCGGGCGGCAAGGTCACCATGTTTTTTGCCGCCCTGCTTTTTGGTGAAGCCGGCGCGGAAATTATGTACCCCGACCCGGGCTTCCCGATATATCGCTCTGCAATTGAGTTTTCCGGCGCTACAGCCGTGCCCATTCCGTTGTACGAAGAGAACGGGTTCTCTTTCAGCGCCGAAGAGGTTCTGTCGAAAATTACCCCGTCCACCCGGCTGATCATGCTCAACAGCCCGGCCAATCCCACCGGCGGCGTTGTGCCGAAAGAAGAGATCGACAAGCTGGTTGCCGGACTTGAGGCGCACCCTGACGTGGCGATCATGAGCGACGAGATTTATTCTCGCCTGGTCTACGACGGCAGGGAGCACGTCAGCCTTCTGTCATATCCATCTATCCGTGAACGGGTGATCCTGCTTGACGGATGGAGCAAGACTTACGCCATGACGGGCTGGCGCATTGGCTACAGCGTTTGGCCAAAGGCGGTCGTTGAGGCGGTCAACCGGCTCGCCATTAATGATCACTCCTGCGTCAATGCCGCGACCCAGTTTGCGGCAATGGAAGCACTGACCGGCCCACAAGACTCGGTCGACACCATGTGGCGGGCATTTGACGAGCGGCGCAAGATTATCACGCAGGAACTCAACCAGATCGACGGGTTTAGATGCGCTGAACCGGCGGGCGCATTTTACGCCATGCCGAATATTGAAGGCACCGGGATGACAGCGCGAGAGCTACAGGACGGGTTGCTTGAGGAAGCTGGCGTCGCAACCATCGCCGGAACGAGTTTTGGCGTTTATGGTGAGGGGCTTATCCGGTTTTCCTATGCCGCCAGCACAGAGCAAATTCTTGAATCCATGGAGCGAATTCGGGCTTTTCTGGCCGCTCGCGGATAGAATTACGGGAGCATCACCAGCGGATTCCTTGACGGCATGGAAGGCTTGCATTAATCACGGGCTTCACCGACGCCTGATGTGTTGTCGGTTATATGGCGGGCGTAGCTCAGTCGGTTAGAGCACCAGATTGTGGATCTGGGGGTCGGGGGTTCGATTCCCCTCGCTCGCCCCAAAAATTCGAGGCCCTCGCGGAAGCTATCGCGAGGGCCTTTTTCGTTGTTGAATGGGTGTCCCATCACCGGCGCAGGTATCGCGTCAGCAGGAGCAAGGTTCATGAAGGCGGTAGCGATCTACGAGCACGGCGGCCTCGATAAGATGATCTATGGCGACGTGCCAACACCTGAGCCTGGGCCGGGTGATGCACTGGTCCGCATTCGCGCCGTCGGGGTCAATCATTTCGACCACGACATTCGCGAGGGATATTCTGGAATCGACCATCCAAAACCACATGTTCTGGGCGTAGAGGGCGTGGGCGAAGTCGTGGCCTATGGGCCAGGCACGTCGGGGCCGGCTATTGGAACCCGGGTAGCCATTAACGGTGTGCAGGCCTGCGGCGTTTGTGTGTCGTGCAAGTCCGGGTTTGATGGCGTGTGTGAGCAGGGCATTCTCAAAGGGGTGACAGCACCCGGATGCTATGCCGAGTTTGCTATCAGCCGGGCTGACAACCTATTGCCACTGCCCGATGCACTATCCTTTGAGAACGCTGCTGCGTCCATGATATGCGGCGGCACGGCGTGGCACATGGTCGTCACACTGGGGCAGGTCAAAGCCGCCGAGGATGTGTTGGTAAACGCCGCCGGCAGCGGCGTCGGCACTTTTGCGGTGCAGATTGCGGCACTTCATGGGGCTCACGTTATCGCGTCGGCGGGCTCGGATGAAAAGCTGGAGCGCGCAAAGGGTCTGGGGGCTCAAGACGTTATCAACTACACAACGCAGGACCTGGCTGTCGAAGCTGTGCGTTTGACCGGGGGGCGAGGGCCGGCGCTGGTCATCGAATCAGTGGGTGGTGATGTGTTGACCAAAAGTCTTGAAGCGGTGCCACGGCGCGGCCGGATCATTACGTGCGGCGCCCATGCCGGCGAGACGGTGGACCTCGACGTGATCACCTTGTTCCGCAAGCATGTCACCCTTCAGGGGAGCCATTATGCCAGTCGTAACGAGGTATCTCATGTGCTTCGCCTCGTAGCCGAAGGCGCTCTCAAGCCTTGTATCCATTCCGTCATGCCGCTGACAGACGCGGCCAAGGCCGCAGCGCTGACGGCCAACCGGCAATTCTTCGGAAAAATGGTGCTGGTGCCCTGAGCCGGGCCAGGTCTCTCAGTTCACGCGAATTTTTGCCGGTCCGAGCCGCGCCATCGGTGTTTCACGGATTGGCCAGTGAATCAGCGCCGCGAATACCCCCAGCGCGATCGCGATATACCAGACGATGTCGTAGGAGTTTGTGACGTCATAGAGCACGCCACCGAGCCAGGCGCCGAGAAAGGCGCCGATCTGGTGGCTGAAAAAGACGATGCCGAACAGCATGCCCATATATCGCGTGCCAAACATTTGCGCGACCAACCCGCTGGTAAGTGGCACGGTTCCGAGCCACAGAAGGCCGAGCAGGGCGGAAAAAATCAGTACTGATGCTTCACTGAGCGGCAGAACAACGAACCCGGCAATAGCGATAGCGCGCAACAGATAGAGCAGGCTCAGCACATTCTTTTTGCTGTATCGC
>JABJCZ010000452.1 GCA_018668475.1 Alphaproteobacteria bacterium
AGGTGATTTTAGAAGCTTTTATCATGGGCTCCATACATACAGGAATTTTGATGGTTCAAAAGATCAAGAAGTTAACTATAAATTTGGTGAGAAGGATGGTAATGCAACTTCATGGTTTGAAGGGAAAATAACTCAACAAGCAAAATACAAAAAAGGCGAGTTAGATGGTCTAGTAACTAAATGGTCAAATGGTAAAAAAACTCATCAAGCGAATTACAAAGAAGGTAATTTAATTGACCCTATTTCCTGTTGGGACTCCTCTGGAAATAAAATTCCAGCGATTGATTCTGATGGAAATACCCTAAAAGATCTAGAATTTTTTTGGGGAAATCCTGACTGGATTTATTGGGGAGAAATGCAATGGAGACAAATAGAGGATTTAAGAGAAAATGAGTTAGGGGCTGATGAATTTATTTGCGAGAAAGAGAGTGATGTTTCTATCATCAAAAAAAGAAAAATTCAGCAAAGTCAACAATACGATTCTTACACTATCTCATCCAGTGATGAGGATGGAGTTTCTTGGTTGGATAGACAAGCTCTTACAGATGATGAAAAGCTATTGGGCGAAAGCTTCTGGAGAGACATTCTATAGTTATGTTTAAAAAAATACTCATACTTCTCCTTCTTTCAATAAGTTGCCCAGCATTCTCTGATTCAGATAAAGATTTAGATTTTACTTTGAGCGATTTTTGTTTTAAACAACCAAGTGTTCAGGACAGAGGAGGGGTTCTATATTTGCCAAATCAGCAGGTTGGAATAACCGCTAAAAGTACCTGCGTTTACAAAGACGAATATGGTCAATTCTACTCTCAAGGCAGATTAAAAAATGGAGTAAGAAATGGTAAATGGATTTTTTGGCATAAAAATGGTGCTGTGTTTCAAGAGCAAAATTGGGTTAATGGTCTAAAACAAGGCATGTTCAATCATTGGTATGAGAGCGAAGAAAAACAACAAAATCATTTTTATCAAGATGATGCTCTTAAAGAAATTACTAGATGGAACAAAAAAGGAGAGATTGAACTATCTGGCAGCGAAGACTCAAAGACTGGCAATCTAAAAATAACTGTTTATAAAAGTGGTGTTATTACTGCAATTGGAATAGCTAAACACACTCCTGAAAAATTAATAGAACACGGTAAATGGACATTATATTTTCCGGATAGTGGTCTGAGACATCAAGAAGGAAATTACAAAAATGGTGAGAGGGTTGGTAGTTGGATTGAGTGGAATAAAACAGGACAAAATATCATTAAAACCTTAACTTATGAAGATGGGAAGTGTACCAATGGAGATTGTAACTAGCTATGAAAAAACTACAATGATTTTAAATAAGTAAACTATCCCTTATGAAAGAATTCTTAGCCTGTATTGCTGCAATTATTGCTGCACTTATTTTTACTGCAATTTTTGGTGCGATTATTGCAGTAATAAGTACAGTCATTGCCTCTTGGGGTTTGGCTACTTATTCAGTTGGTGGAGTTCTCCACACATCAGGAAATATCATTAATATTTTTCTTTCTTTTTATGTGGGCTATAAAGTTTATAAAAGAATTACTCGTGTCAAAGTAAATCAAGCTGAAGAATGAAAAAAATTAAAACATTATTAATTTCTTTCTCAATAATATTGGCCCTCTCAATTGGTGGTGCTTTTTATTTCAATAGCCTTGGCGAAAAACTAGGTCCTCAAGTTTTAGATGATTGTTTTTGGATTTGTAATGGACTTGGAGACGGTTGCCCATCTGATGAATTAGAATATAAAGCTTGCTATGAAAAGAATGAAGAGATATGTGTACTATGTAAAGTCGATAAAGGTCAGAAAGCTCTTCTTGCTGAGGCTAAACAAGAAAAATATTACAACTATATGTACAGCCTTATTTGGGTCTCTTTTACATCTGGCGTAATAATCTTAATATCTTTTATTTCCTATTTATCAATTAAGTACAGCTTCATAAGAACAATAGGAGCCGTTTCAGTGCTTTGGACTATAGCTGCTCTAACTTCTAATCTTGTTTATTCAATCAGCACCTTTTTTATTTTTATAGCGCCTGTATTATTCTTTTGGCTATTCAGGTTTATTCGATTTGGACCAATAAGGATGTTTAAAGATGGTTAATACTTCCAGGACTGAAGAGCAAAAAAAAGGTATTAGAGATAAACATGCCGGCTCAATGGCGTCCATTATTTTAGGAGTTTTACTAG
>JABJCZ010000247.1 GCA_018668475.1 Alphaproteobacteria bacterium
CATGGCGACGAACATTCCGCCGCACAATCTTGGTGAAATTATCGACGCCTGTTGTGCCTATCTGGACGACGCCGATATTTCTCTCGAACAGCTGATCGAGATTGTGCCCGGTCCGGATTTTCCGACCGGCGGGCAGATTCTCGGCCAAACGGGCATGCGCCAGGCTTTGATGACCGGGCGCGGGTCGGTGATGATGCGCGCCTGCACCCATTTTGAAGAGGTTCGTAAGGACCGTCAGGCCATCGTCGCTACCGAGATTCCCTATCAGGTGAACAAGGCGCGCATGGTTGAGCGCATTGCCGAACTGGTGCGAGACAAGAAGGTCGAAGGTATTTCCGATCTGCGCGATGAATCTGATCGCGACGGTGTGCGCGTGGTGATTGAGCTCAAGCGCGATGCCGTGGCGGAGGTGGTGCTCGCTCAGCTGTTCCGTTACTCGCCACTGCAGACGAGCTTCGGCGTCAATATGCTGGCGCTTGATGGCGGCCGTCCGAAAATGATGAACCTGAAGGACGTGATTGTTGCGTTCATCAAGTTCCGTGAAGAGGTAATTACCCGGCGCACCAAGTATGAACTCGCCAAGGCGCGCGAGCGGGCTCACACCTTGGCTGGTCTGGCAGTCGCCGTTGCCAATATTGATGACGTCATTGCGATGATCCGCAAGGCGAAGGACCCGGCCGAGGCCAGGGCAGGCCTGACCAGCCACGATTGGCCCGTCAAGGATGTCCGCCCGTTGATAGAGCTGATCGGCGATCCGCGCCAGAGTGTGCGGGACGACGATACGGTGCGACTGACCGAGGAACAGGCCCGGGCAATTCTGGAGTTGCGCCTGCAAAGATTGACCGCGATGGAGCGCGGCAAGATTGCTGGTGAACTGGAAGAAATTGTCGACCGGATCAAGGGATATATTCTGATCTTGCAGGACCTGGACACTTTGCGTGGTGTACTGCGTGCAGAGCTGATCCAGGTGAGGGAAGAGTACGCTAACGACCGCCGCACGCAGTTGATTGATCAGGAATTTGAATCCGACATCGAAGACCTGATCCAGCGTGAGGACATGGTGGTCAGCCTGTCCCATTCAGGTTACGTCAAGCGCGTTGCGCTCTCCAAATACCGTTCGCAGAAGCGTGGCGGCAAGGGCCGCGCCGGCATGCGTCTGAAGGACGAGGATTTTGTCAGCCGCGTGTTTGTGGTCAATACGCACACGCCGGTGCTGTTCTTTTCAACAGCTGGCAAGGTTTACAAGCTCAAGGTCTATCGTCTGCCCATTGCGGAGCCACAGGCTCGAGGCAAGGCGCTGGTCAACTTGTTGCCGCTGGCCGAAGGCGAGACCATTTCGACAATCTTGCCGATGCCTGAGGACGAGGACAGCTGGGGCGACATGCAGCTTATGTTCGCGACCATCAAGGGGACCGTCCGGCGCAACAGCGCGGCAGATTTCACCAATGTGCCATCTAACGGCAAGATTGCCATGAAGCTGAGCGACGATGACGGTATTACGGGTGTGTCGACTTGTGATGCCGGCAACGATGTCTTGCTGGCGGCTGCGGGCGGCAAGTGCGTGCGTTTTCCGGCGACCGATGTGCGTTTGTTCAAGGGACGCAGCTCTCAGGGCGTGCGCGGCATGGACCTCGCAAAAGACGATTATATTGTTTCCATGACGATTCTGGGCCATGTCGAAATATCACCGGAGGAACGCGACGCCTATTTTGGGCGCAAGCGGGACGGCGAAATGCCGGAAATCTCCGACGATCGCCGAGCTGTGCTTGCGGAGACCGAGCAGTTCCTGCTGACCGTTCGTTCGGACGGCTACGGCAAACGTACATCGGCGCATGATTACCGGCTGACACGGCGTGGCGGCAAAGGTGTAATTAACATTGAGCTCGAGGAAGAGAGCCACGTGGTCGGAACGTCCCCAGTGGACGACGACGACGGCGTGATGTTGGTAACCGACGCGGGACAGATGATCCGCTGCGCTGTTGGCGATATCAGGAAAGTCGGGCGCGCGGCCCGTGGGGTGCGGATTTTCCGGCTCGGCGACAAAGAGCACGTTATGGCGGTGGCTCTTTTGGACGAGCACGTGGGTGACGACGAAGAGGAAGCATCTGACGTGGATGCCGACGGAGAAGGTGGCGACGATGACAGCACCGTGTCGGCGACCGGCGGTGTTGAGCCGACAGCCGACGATGAGGGCAACGTTACAGCGGAGTAACGTGTGCGAAAGGTCAGACAATGAGCAAGCAGCGCATCGGGGTTTATCCGGGCACTTTTGACCCGATTACGACCGGCCATACAGATATTGTGAAGCGGTCCCTGAAGATCGTTGATCGCCTGGTAATCGGTGTGGCGATCAATGCGGGCAAAAACCCGCTGTTCACAGTTGACGAGCGGGCAGCGATGGTCGAGCAGGAACTGGCTCCGCTTGGTGCCGGTCGTGTGGAAGTGCGGAAGTTTGACAATCTGCTCATGCATTTTGCCGAGCAGGCCGGTGCTGACATTATCCTTCGCGGCCTGCGGGCTATGTCTGACTTCGAATATGAATTCCAGATGACCGGTATGAATGCCCGACTGAATGCGGATGTCGAGACCGTGTTTCTCATGGCGTCGGAGAACCATCAGTTTATCGCTTCGCGCCTGGTCAAGGAGATTGCGGCGCTGGGTGGCGACGTCAGCAGCTTCGTGTCACCTGCCATCGCCAAGCGGCTGACTGAGCGGCTCGCCAACAAATAGGTTTGAGCTGATCCTGGAGTAATTCGGCCATGCGGGTCGATCTGTTTGAATTCGACCTTCCTCGTGACCGGATCGCTCTGCATCCGGCGTCGCCCCGCGAATCCGCAAATTTGCTCGTCGTTAATGATGATCTCGCCGACCTTCAGGTGCGCGATTTGCCGGACCTGGTGCGCGCGGGGGATGTCATGGTTTTCAACGATACCCGGGTGATACCGGCACGCCTGAAGGGCCGGCGCGGTGACGCGCGAATTGAGGTTACGTTGCATCAGCAGGTTGGTGGTGGGGAATGGAAGGCCTTTGCCCGACCGGCGAAGCGACTGAAAGCGGGTCAGCAAATCGTATTTGACGGTGGATTGACCGCGACCGTCAATGCGCGCGAGGCGGGCGAGGTGTCGCTGACGTTCGATCAACGTGGCGACTCATTTTGGAACATCCTAGATACTGCGGGGCAAATGCCTTTGCCGCCCTATATCGGACGCGATAAG
>JABJCZ010000248.1 GCA_018668475.1 Alphaproteobacteria bacterium
ACCCCCAGGGCCAGAGCGATCTTGCCATGAGTTGAAATCTCTACGTCGTTGATACCGACCCAGGTTTCATAGGCTGCATACCCGGTGCCGCCTAACAGAGCGATCCAAAATACGACGACGAGGAAGATTTTCATGGTTTCGGTTCCTGGGTTTATTGTTGCGCTGTGGACAATTCCCACGGGGCATCGTCGCTGTACTGCCCTTCGAACGTGGTGATGTCGTATACGTACTGCAATGTGTACCCGACTGCGTCCAGTCCCTTTAGAAGACGGTTGCGGCGATGTGCGTCGATCTCAAATGGATAGACTGATTGGTCCGGACCGGTAACGGTTTGTGCTTCGAGGTCGACGGTCACTTCAGCGCCGGCCCCCTCATGAAGCTGCTGTCTTAGAAGTTGAACCGTTTCTTCGGGTAATACGACGGGGAGAAGACCGTTATTAAAAGAATTGTTGTAAAAAATGTCGCCAAAGCTGGTTGCAATAATCGCGCGAAATCCGGCATCGACCAGCGTAAATACGGCACCCTCGCGTGATGACCCACAACCAAAATTGTGGGCGGCAACGATAATACGGGACGGACGGAACCCGTCCTGATTGAGAATGAATGACTCAATTTCGTTTCCGTCCTGATCTAGCCGTAGATCTTTAAAAACATAGCCACCATAGCGTTCGTCGCGAGGCATCATGAGGTGGCGCGCTGGCAGAATTTGATCGGTGTCGATGTTGTCCTGATCCATTGGCACCGCCGCTGCGGTAAAGCAGGTAAATGGTTCCATCAGTTCTTCTCCATCTTGCGAACGTCCGTGAAATGGCCGGTTACGGCGGCGGCCGCCGCCATGGCTGGGCTGACGAGGTGCGTGCGGGCGCCGCGGCCTTGCCGGCCTTCGAAATTCCGATTTGATGTTGAGGCGCAGCGTTCTTCGTTTTTGACGAAATCACCATTGACGCCAATACACATTGAACAACCGGCTGCGGGGCGCCATTCAACGCCGGCGGCTTCAAATACTTTGTCCAACCCTTCTTGCTCGGCCTGAGCCCGGATCAATCCGGAGCCCGGTACAATGATTGCAGGAATACGGGCGGTACGGCCGTTGAGAATATTGGCTGCGTCTCGAAGATCTTCAATGCGGCTGTTGGTACAAGAACCAATGAATACCCGGTCTACTTTGATGTCTGAAATCGGCTGTCCTGGGATGAGTCCCATATAGTCCATTTTACGGTGCAGGGCGTCCTGACGCTTCGGGTCAGTTTCCGATGCCGGGTCAGGTATGGAGGCCCCTACAGGTAAAACGTCTTCCGGACTGGTCCCCCAAGTAACCATTGGCTCGATCGACGTGGCGTCCAAAGTTTCTTCTCTGTCAAATGTGGCGCCTTCGTCGGTCGGTAAACTACGCCAGAATTCCTCGGCTTGTTCCCAGTCATTTCCCTGTGGTGCAAACGGGCGTCCGCGTAAGTAGTTATAGGTGGTGTCGTCAGGCGCGATCATTCCGGCCCGTGCGCCTGCTTCAATCGACATATTGCAAACGGTTAGGCGCTCATCGACGGATAGTTCTTGAATAGCAGAGCCTGCATATTCAATGACATGCCCAGTTCCGCCGGCAGCGCCGATATGGCCAATGATTGTCAGTATAACGTCTTTTGCTGTGACGCCGGTTGGGCGTTTCCCGGTCACCGTGACTCGCATGGATTTGGGCTTGGGCTGCCACAGCGTCTGCGTTGCCAGGACATGGCTTACATCAGATGCGCCTATGCCAAAGGCTAGGGCGCCGAGGGCGCCATGCGTCGATGTATGGGAGTCGCCACAAACAATGATTGTGCCCGGCTGGGTAATGCCTTGCTCAGGTCCGACGACATGGATGATACCGCGCCGTTCATCCCCGAGGCCAAATAGATTGAGTTTGTTGCGCTCGGCGTTGCTGATGAGGTTTTGAACGAGTGCTTGGGTATCGGCGTCTACATAGTCGGTGTCATTCAGTCCGGTCGTCGGGGTGTAGTGATCGGGTATGGCGAAGGTTCGTTCGGGGTGACGGACTGTACGGTTATTGCCATGCAGCATGTTGAACGCGTGGAAGGAAAGTTCGTGGCAGAAATGACGATCAATAAAGAGGAGAGATTGCCCAGCTTCGTTCGTGGTTATCGAGTGCCGGTCCCATATCTTTTTAAATAAGGATCGTGGTTGAGCCATATCTAATCTTCCCCGAGATTTTCAATGAGGAAAGATTAACATGTCCGCCGGGGGGCGTCCTGCGGCGTATTATCCGTCTTTCTTCTTCTCGGCTTCGATAGGCAGGGCATGGCGTTGCATGAGCCGGGCCTGCGCGACAGCAAACAGCAATGTCAGGATCATCAACCCGAAGACCTTGAAAGAAACCCAGAAATCAGTGCTTTGCGTACGCCAGACGATCTCATTGAGAACCGCCATCGAAGCGAAGAAGCAGGCGAATCGGAATGTGAGTTTGTGCCAGCCGGTATCGTTCATTGGCCATGCTGATGACATCAGTGGTTTTAGCAAAGGCTTTTTGAAGAGAAGTCCGCCAAACAAAATGATGGAGAATAAAGCTTCGACGATGGTCGGCTTCATTTTGATGAACGTGTCGTCTTTGAGCCACAGCGTCAGGCCCCCAAAAACACCCACAATGATCGCGGTAATAAGCGGCATCATTGGGACACGCCGTGCGACGATCAGAGAAATGATTAAAGCAATGACCGTCGCAATCATTAACGCGGCGGTTGCTGTCAGAAGGGAGGTGTTATCTTCGGTTTTAGGAGCAAAAAGATAAGCAGCGAAAAACACTGCCAAAGGGACATAATCAACAACTGGCTTGAGCCAGGCGGGTTCAGCTTTTTTATCGGTCATTCGAATTCCTGAAATCTACAGCGCGCGGATAATAGTGGCGGGTATAACGGAGA
>JABJCZ010000249.1 GCA_018668475.1 Alphaproteobacteria bacterium
ACTTTGCAGCGAATACCACACTGTTTGTCCTTCGCGCCGTGTGCTGACCAGCCCATCGCGGCGCAGCCGGGCGAGGTGTTGCGACATGGCAGGCTGAGCCAAGCCGGCCAGCCGGGTCAGTTCGCCCACGGATTTTTCACCATCGGCAAGCTGGCATAGCACCATCAGCCGGTGCTCATTGGCGAGCGCTTTGAGCATTTCGCTGGCGGCGTAAGCTGAATTTTCCATATTTTTAATATTCATACTTGCTAATTTAGGAATATTGCATACGTAATCAAGAGCAGTGATTGGAAGTAGTAATTTTCTGTATTGCTCGGCGGACTAATTTTCGGGGCTGTGGTCGCTGCCGGGGTGGACGTTCAACAAGCTCGGCGGTGGCGGCTGAGGGTGGGTGTGGCATGATAGTCGTGTTGCGGACTCAGGGCAGGGCCGAGTGATTTAAGACAATAAGGAACAGCAAGATGATTTTTCGTCAGCTTTTCGATAGTACCTCGGGCACCTACACGTATTTGCTAGCCAGCCGGCGAGGCAGCGAGGCGTTGCTGATCGATCCTGTTTATGAACGGGTAGACCGCTACATGCAGCTGCTTGACGAGCTGGACCTTAAGTTAGTGAAAGTTGTGGATACCCATGTCCATGCCGACCATATCACCGCCATGGGTGAGCTGCGCAATCGTACGCGATGTGTCACCGTCATGGGTGAGGAAGCGCCGGTTGATATCGTCTCTATGCGGGTGAAGGACGGCGACGAGGTGAGCATTGACGGGCTGACTCTCAAGGCGATGCACACGCCGGGTCATACCAATGATTCCTATTGCTTCGCCATGGATGACCGCGTTTTTACTGGTGACACCTTGCTGATCCGCGGTACCGGTCGAACCGATTTCCAGGCCGGTGATCCGGTCGCGCAATATGAGTCTCTGTTTTACAAATTATTGACATTACCGGGGGATACGCTGGTCTACCCCGGCCATGACTACAAGGGCGATACCGTCAGCACCATCTGGGAGGAAAAAACCTGGAACCCGCGCCTCCAGGCGCGCTCGGTTGAAGACTATGTGTCGCTGATGAATAATCTCAATCTCGACAATCCAAAAATGATGGATGTAGCTGTGCCCGCCAATATGAAGATGGGCTTAGGGCAGCGCGACGACTCCAACCCTGACTGGGCCGTCTCGGTGGCTGAAGCCGGCCCCTTGTTGGCGAGCGGCGACTGGGTTTTGGTTGATCTACGTGAGACGGGCGAACGTGAGAAAAACGGCGTTATCCCCGGCTCAGTGCACGCGCCCTATGGCCGGCTTGACCAATTCATTGGGGCCGGTGGCACGTTATCGGAAATGGCCGCGAGTACCGGACGCAAGCTGTTATTTTACTGTGCCTACGGCGAGCGCTCGGCAATGGCCGTTGAACTTGCGCATGAGCTTGGGCTGGCGAAGGCCTGCCATGTGATTGGCGGGATTGATGCGTGGAAGGCTGCCGGTGGCGACATCACCGTCGGCTAGTTGATGCCGAATTATTTCCGTTTGGGCTGGATGTAGCGAAGCCCTAGCAGCTGGCGGCGCGTGGTTGGTGCCGTTCACGGGCGAGGGCGCGAATGTCTTCACGGCCGAGAATCCGAATGGCGTGAAACGGGCCTGAGGCGCTACTCGTATCGGTGTCGCCCGTATGATCAACAAAATCGGTGGCAACAATCAGTGCATCGAGCGAACCCGGCAGGTCAAGCTGGCTGACCGTCGCGATCATGTCATGAAGGCGCATGATGTCCGCACTTTGACGGCGTGCCCCGTCGTTCCCTGCGCTGCTATCGCTGGGTCGTCCTGACACGCTCGTTGGCGCGTTTGCTACTCCGGTATTTTCGTCATCCTGCTGCATGACACCTCTCCGGCAGCCCCACACATGCCCATTCTCGCGAATGAAGCTGAATCATCTGTTAATATTCGGCTTTCCGGCGACCAGCGCGCGCAGATCGTTCTGATCAAGGGAGCGGGTACTTTTGCCACGGTTTTTGGCAAGGATGATTTTGTTTTGCGTGGCCCCGGTGAAGGGTACGGTTGCTGCAGCGATCAGATTATCGAGTACAACCGGCGTGGTGGCAGTGCCACTTTGAAATGCGGCATACGGCTTGTTGTCCAGTGTGGAGCGATTTGGCGTGCTCGCTGGCGTGGCGTCAGCACTGCCGCGTATCGTTTTTCCACTTTGCAACGGATCGTGGCCATTCGTTTCGCGTCGCATAATCCCCTCCAGGAATATGTCGGCCCCCGCCACTAAGTAGTAGCCACAGTAATGTTGCAATGCTGAAACAAGTATTAACTTTTCCGATTAAATGAGTCGCGTTGCTGACCTGAAGCGAGTATCAGCTGACACGTGAAACCGGCGATAAAGAGAAAACAGGCGCCAATGAGCTAGAACGTTGCGACCCGCCTGCTACCTGTGTGCGCGGTACCGCGCGACCCAAATACCGGCGAGGATGAGGGCGCAGCCTGCTCCCTGCAATGGCCCGAGCGCTTCGGCCAGAACCGCCCAACCGAGCAGGGCTGCGATGACGGGCTCCAGCAGCACCACTACAGACGCAGGGCCCGCCCCAACGCGGCCGAGGCCGTAGGCCACGAGTCCCTGGCCGGCGAGCTGGGTGATAGTTGCAAGGCCGGCAACGGCGGCCCAGCCACCGAGGCTTTGTGGCAGAAACATTTCACCTGCAAGCAGACTCGCGATGAGAAATCCGGGCGCGCTGACCACGCCCGTCCAGAACATGATGGCGCCGGCGCCAATGCGTCCGCGCAACGCTCTCACTGCCAGCACGTAAGAGCCAAAGAACAGTGCGGTCACCAGTGCCAGCCCATCTCCGAGAACCGTACCGCCGCCAAACTGGACTGTCGAGCCCATCAGTGCTGCGGCGCCGGCAAGAGCAACCACTGCGCCGAGCAAAAACCGTGCCGTCATGCGCTCGCGAAACAGCACCCAGGCCATGGCAACGACAAACAGCGGTGATGAGGTGGCAAAGAAGGTCGAATTGGCAACATTGGTGAACGAGAGGGACCAATGCCACGAGACCAGATCGCCGATCCAGAAGGCGCCGGCAAGCAGCAACACGCCCCAGTCCCGCGCCCGTAGGCCCGGCGGTACGAGCCCCGCCTTTAGCGTGCCATGGTGCGCACTAACCTCTGCACGCATCCAGACCCAAGCGAGGGGTAGCGACAGCACAACCCGCCAGAAGGCCGCCGCCGACGGGCCGCTATCTGCCAGCCGAAAAAAGATGGGTGCCGTGCCTAGAAATGCTGCACCAAAAAACACAGCAATCAGTGCCAAGCGATCGGCGTCACGAGTTGCATCGGCAGTCATGGGTGGGGCCTGTCGTGACCGGAGTTAAAAATGCCGACCAGACTTATCCCTTCCAGCGGGGCTCGGGCAGACCGGCAACGCCGGGCTCGCATGCGAACAGCGAACCGGCCTGAGGCTGGCTAGCGAGGTCAGCCTCCTCCAGCCGGTACGTGGCCGATGTGATGTAGAGGGTTTTGAGATCGGGCCCGCCGAACATGACACTGGTGGGCCGTTGTATGGGGGTTTTGATTTCGCGGTCTACGCTGCCATCGGGTGCGAATCGCACAATGCGCCAGCCATCCCACAGCGCTAACCACACGTAGCCTTCTGAATCTACCGTCAAGCCATCGGCGATGCCGGTCTCGGCTTCCGGTATCTGGGCAAAGCAGCGGCGGTTGCTCATGCTGCCTGTTTCGATGTCGTAGTCCCAGGCCCAAACGGTGCGATCTATTGACTCCGAAAAATAAAAAGTCTTGTCGTCGGGGCTCCAGCCACACCCGTTGGAGATGCGAAACCCGTCCGCCATTTCGTGGGTGCTGTGGTCCGCATCCAGTCGGAACAGCTTGCCGATAGGGGTTTCCCAGTCCTTTGCCATGGTGCCGGTAAAAAACCGCCCGCGCCGGTCACACGCCCCGTCATTGTAGTTCACCAAGGCGTCGGCTTTGGGATCGGCAAAGATGCTGATCTTTCCGGTCTCGAAATCAACGGTGCCGATACCGTCTTCAAAACATCCGAGCATGCCGCCACCCTCGCGCAGCACCATCGCATAGATCGGCTGATCAAGCGGGCGGGTCTGGTTTTCACCAGTCGTCGGGTCAAAGCGATGGATCGCCGGCGCGAATATATCGAGCCACCACAGCACGCCGTCCGCCGGGTCCCACAATGGCCCTTCGCCCAGCAGCCCTTTGGTCTCGAATACACAACGCACGTCGGTCATCGGATTGCTCCCCCAGTCTTTCTGGTCTCGTTTGTGGTTTCCCGATTGTCGGGCCTTGGGCGGTCGACTGCAAGCGCTGGCGCCTGTGGCCAGTCAAAACGAAATCGGCCTCCGAAGGTTTCCCTCCGGAGGCCGATCCCCCATCTCCCGCTGGATTACTCGCATTTGGTGATGACGCTCTACCTTTTTTTTAGCCTTCCATCGGCTTGTTACTGGCAAACCGATCAAGGACATTCTTGGTCATCTGCGAGACGTTGTTGTTGTACCCATTATGGGAGAGCGAGCCCGACCACGCGATCGAGCTGGTAGAAAACACACCGCCGCCATTTTGCGTCGGGTAATAGACGATGTCGGCGCGCACCAGATCATTCTCCTGGCCGCCGAGGCCAGGGTAGTTGATCAGTAGTTCCTCGCAGACCACGAGGTAAATGTCGGTGTGGTCCTCCGATGATGCGAGCACGTAGGCGCCGGGTGGCGTTCCGAGCAGACGGTCCGCCCGGTCAATCTCAAGGCCGGCAGCGCCGCCGCCAATCAGCCCGAAGTCACCGATCTTCTCGTCCTTGCCGATGCCCTTCATTATCCAGCCCACTTCTTTTTTGAAGCTGTCGGGCTTACGTCTGTAATAGGACGAAATATCGAAGCCTTGCGCTGAAAAGCCGGTGCCGAGGAGCTTCTGCGGCGCCTTGCCGTTACGCCGCCACAGGCCGCCGTACTCACCGGTAAAGGAGTGGTAATACTCGCCCGTGCGGGCCTCCCAGGCGCGAATGCCACCTTCGCCCCGGCGAACTTCCATAATGCCCGGGGTTTCTGAGTGGTAGGCGATGCGCCAGTACCAGCCGTTGGCACCGAGATACATCAGCCGTCCACCGCGCTGCTGATAAGTATCCATGGCGTCCCACATTTCTTTTGAGTGGTATTCCGGATGCGAACCGGTTAGCACGACGTTGTATTTGTCGATGGCTGAGACCCCTTCGTAATGGAGATCCTCGTCCGTGACCACGTCATAGTCGTAGCCCATGGCCTCAAGCCAGTCGATGATGTGAGTATCCGCATTGAACTGCCAGAGGGTCGAGCCAACGCCGCCAACCCACGAGCGGTATTTCGGCCGCATGGTGAGGATCGGGCGCAGCCGCGACGAGTAGCATACGCCGGAGCCGTCGGAGTGGCTGTCGTAGCAGCTTGAGCCATATTCGCGGTGAGCGTTGCGGTAGATATCCTGATGATTGTGCTCTACCAGTCGGCCACCCAGCAACTGCGCCATCGGCACGTCAAAGCCCATGTTTTCGTTGGCATAAGCCATGTAGCTACCGGTGGGTAGCAGGAAGCAAATCTTGGCCGTGGCCGTGCCGCGTGGGGGCAGCACCGCAAACGGCACGTAATCTTCGTTCTCTTCACCCTTGCCGCATCGTAGCCGTGCCGCATAGAGCCCGCTTTGCAGGCCTTTCGGGATGGTCAATGAGAAATCGACCTGCCAGCCAGCATCGTGCAGATCATCATCGTGGAAGTGGATCGCGCCATATTCTTCCGGAGCATGGCGCCAGCACATTTCGTCGCCGGTCCAGTTCCAGCCCGTCATGCCGCGCACCGGCATGTTGACGATCTCGCCATCGAGCATATTGGGTGAGGTGTCCGTGACATGAATGCTGGTCACGTCGGCCCCAAAATCCCACGAGGCCACCACGTCGTTGGCCAGCGCACCGGAGATCGGGCCGGACTTCAAGGCCTCCATCTCGGCGACATCAAGCGAGCGGTTGGCGATGCGTGGGCTATCGATCTTGCCGTTCAGATGGCCGCCGCACACGGTGCGGCCCTTGTCATTCTGTTTGAAGTAGGCGCCGAGGATCACCGGGTCGGCGTGTTTGCCAATGCGGGCAGTCTTGACCTTCTTTTTCGTCTTGGCAGCATCTTTGGCGCCGACGTGATTGTGCATCGGTTCTTGCACCAGCGTGACTGATTTGGTCTTGGCGTCGTAGCTCGCCGCCACGAAATACCACTCGTGCGCCAGAAGCGCCTTGCCGGTCGTGACCAGTTCGGCTTTGCCCTTACCGCTACCGAGGCACAGCCCGATGCCCTTGCTGTCTGGAGCGATGATCAGTGCGGCACCTGCCTGGCCGCTATCCGACCAGTTGCTGATAATGGCTTGCATGCCCTTGTCCGGCGTGGTCGGCCAGATGAACGCCTGAAAGGTAAAGCTCTGCAATGACTGCAACTGCTCGGCGGTCGGCACTTCGACAAACGAGCCGGCGTGGATCACCTGTTTGCGACCCTTGTATTTGCCGATCGCCTTGATGTTCTTTTCTTTATAGCCGGGGCCATCGGGGTTCATGTCACCGCAGATGAGCTTTACAAGGTCTGCCTTGAACGTCGGCGCCTCGCAATTGACCATGAAGTCGATGGTCTCGCCGGGGGCAGCGCTGACCTGGTCTGCATAGGCTGTGATTTTCATCATCGAAACATCTCCTTGCGGTCCGGGCCGGCGCTACGGCGCCCTGGGCACGCGGAACCCCTGTTAACTGCCGAGTTCAAATCTTGTGTGTCATGTGATGCGTGGGCCCAAGCTTGGATGGCAACGCACCTAGCGCAACGTCTCGCCGGTCAGTGCCTTCCAGCGTTGGCGGAACACATACCACTCGGCATCATCCATGCGGGTGAACCGCTGCGAGAGCATCTTGAGCGGCTTGCCGGGCACACCGGATGTCTTGGCGAGCTGCCATTCACGGCTCGGCTTGATGACCACGAGGCAGTATTTATCAGCCATGGGGCCGCTGCGTAGCCGGTTCAGCAGCCGCTGCAAATCGGGGCTGTGGTGGCCGATCGGGTTTTTGCGGAATTCTTCAATCAGCCGGCGGTCGTCCGGCTTTGGTCGATAATTGTCCTCGACCTCATAGATATCGGGCATTTGGGTTGTCTCCCGTTAATCATCTCCCCCGCATCTGGCTACCGGAAGACGAACCGGCAGAAAGCCACATGCGGTGCCGGCAACGTTCCCCTCGCGCTGGCAAGGGCGCTATTAAAGAGCGGTGGCGCCCACGCTTCAAGTGCCAAAGCAGTACAGCGTGTGTGTTCAGCGTCGCTTTCGCACACGCAATAATTCTCACCTCAATGGTCAGGTACTCTGGGGAGCTTGCTGCAAATCCTTGAACCTCACCGCCTGGCGCCGTGGGCCCCAGTTGCCGGGAGTCGGTTCAAATACGCCCGCAATGCCGCTGCCGCAGGCGGCACACCCGCCATTTCCGCCGATGCTATAGCCGGTGATGGTGTATCGGTTGCGCCCGACAACGACATAGCCACATTCGGGGCAGTGCGTCGATTCGCGGCTAGGGTCGACGACATTGCCGAGATAGACGTAGTTCAGCCCTGCGGAAAGCGCGATCTGGCGTGCGCGGATCAGAGTTTCGTGTGGCGTGGGCGTTTTGTCGAGCATGCGATAGTCAGGGTGGAAAGCCGAAAAATGCAGCGGCACATCAGGGCCGA
>JABJCZ010000250.1 GCA_018668475.1 Alphaproteobacteria bacterium
ACGCAAACTAACCGAACAAGCCGGGCGCAAGCCAAACAATGGCGCTGCCCGTAGGAGAACTGACATGCCAATGGATGCAGGCGAGATCGAATCCATGATCCGCGAGTCCCTGCCCGATGCTGAGGTCACCATTCAGGACCTGCGCGGCGATGGCGATCATTATTCAGCCAAAGTTGTCTCGGCGTCATTCGTCGGCAAGACCCGTGTACAGCAACATCAAATGGTCTACAAAGCCCTGAAAGGGCGGATGGGTGGCGAACTTCATGCGCTAGCCCTGCAGACCAGTCAGCCGGAAGGTGCCTGACGCACCAACCTGACGGCCCACGACCCGGCACATACATCAAAAGGACGAAATGAAACATGGATGCAATCAGCGATAACAACCCGGTCTACGAACGAATTCGTGAAACCGTTTCCGGCAACGATGTCGTGGTTTTCATGAAGGGCACGCCCGTTTTTCCGCAGTGTGGATTCTCTGCTCTCGTCGTGCAGGTCATGACCCTGCTCGGTGTGCAGTTTAAAGGCATCAATGTGCTGGAAGACCCTGAAGTGCGCGACGGCATCAAAGCCTTCAGCGACTGGCCGACCATCCCCCAGCTCTACGTAAAAGGTGAGTTTGTCGGCGGTTGCGACATCATCAAGGAAATGTATGAGGCCGGCGAAATTCAGAGCTTCTTTGACTCAAAGGGGATCGCCACCCAGCCACAGGCCCCCGAACAGGCTGCTGGCCAGGGCGAAGGTTAGGTTGCATTGAGCGGCTCGCCAGCACCGGACCCGATTACCGGCTACCACGCGCACGTCTATTACAATGACGACAACCGGCCCGCCGCTGCCGAGCTGCGGGCCGAGCTGGAGGCGCGCTTTGAAGTCGTTATGGGTCGCTGGCGGGACGAGCCGGTGGGCCCTCACCCTGAGCCGATGTATCAGGTCGCCTTTGGGCTGGACCAGTTCTCAACCATTGTACCGTGGCTGATGCTGCACCGACGGGGCCTCACCGTGCTGGTACATCCCGATACCGGCAACGATGTGCCGGATCATCGCGATTATCCGCTCTGGCTTGGCGCCGTACTTGACCTCGACTTGGCGTTTCTTGAGCGCCATGCCCGAAGCTCAGGCACCTGACGCCTTCCTGCTCTCGCCTATTCGACGTTGAGGATTAACCGTGCGTTCAGCGGCTGCGCCGGTCGAGCGTTGTCGCCCACGGCGGAGCTCAACACGCCGATCTGCGCCGCACTCATCGTGATGGTGTCATCCAGCACGAACCAGTTGACCCCTTCCGAGCACGGCGGCGTGGTTAGCGACCCCTTGTAATGACGATAACTTGTCGTTGCCGGCAAAATGCTGGCTGCACTGATCATCTCGCCGGCCGGCATAGCTTCTTCGCCAGCGTGACCCGGTGCGCCGTTCCAGAACGTCGCCAGGGCCGCATTTTCCGCCCCTTCATTAATCAACACACCGATCACGGCCAGTTCACCGTCGGCGGCCTTGTGCACGAAATGCA
The DNA here is from genome assembly GCA_018668475.1 of Alphaproteobacteria bacterium. Taxonomy (GTDB): domain Bacteria; phylum Pseudomonadota; class Alphaproteobacteria; order UBA828; family UBA828; genus JABJCZ01. Next base: position 1,502 of record JABJCZ010000250.1, read on the forward strand.
CCTCTGCTGCATATTGCTGGCCATCAACCCAGTGCTCGCTGGGCGCGTGAAAATGAAACTGCAGCAGCTCGAACGCCTTGTCAGCTGCGTTGAGCGTATTGCCCGGACCATAGTTTGCCTGCAGCGTGTGGCCGTTGTTCAGAACCGCCAGTTTGCTGGGCGCATACTGTGTATCAAGCCGCGCACCTCCAGCTGTATAGCCGCTCCTGATATCGATGGGCGATTGCGCGCGGCCATCGCGGCATACGTGATAATTGGTTGAAAGGTCCGCCCAGTGGTCCGGACCGTCGTCGCCGCCATAACTCCAGTGAGCGGCCTGGCCACCGTCACCATGGCCCCCACCCGTATCGCCCTCATGCTCGCCGTCAGCACCGTGGCTCGACGGTAAGGGCCAGATCGAAAGAACAACAAGAGCACCGATGGCGATCACCACCGCGCCATGATCAAGACCGAGCTTCATTGTACTGCCTCCCCGAAAATGCCAACCTTCAGCCGTTATTCTGCCGACAAGTCGCCGGAATGACAAACCCGGCGCCCACCACCGCGCCCGAGGCAACAAAAAAGGCCGCCCATCCGGGCGGCCTTTTCAGCAAATCGCTCGCGCCATCTGGCGTTAGCGAGAGTAATACTCGATCACGAGATTAGGCTCCATCTGCACCGGATACGGCACATCAGCAAGCTTCGGCGTGCGCAACAGGCTGCCTTCCATCTTGTTATGGTCGACATCCATATATTCCGGCACTTCCCGCTCAGGCGATTCAACCGCATCCAGAACAATGTTCATCTCGGCGGATTTCTCCTTGAGTGAGACGACATCACCCTCCTGGACCCGGTAGCTCGGAATATTGACCCGCTTGCCGTTAACCCGGACATGGCCGTGATTGACGATCTGTCGCGATGCAAAGACCGTCGGCACAAACTTCAGGCGGTAGACGACGGCATCGAGACGGCTTTCAAGAATACCGATGAGGTTCTCACTGGTATCACCCTTAGCCCGCACGGCGTCATCGTAATAGCGATGAAACTGCTTCTCGGTGATGTTGCCGTAATAACCCTTGAGCTTCTGCTTCGCCTGGAGCTGAAGGCCATAATCCGACAATTTGCGACGGCGCTGGCCATGCTGGCCGGGGCCGCTCTCACGGCGATTGGTCGGGCTCTTGGCACGACCCCAAAGGTTTTCGCCAAGGCGACGACTCAACTTGTACTTGGACTGAATTCGTTTACTCATGGGGCTAACTATAGCCTTTCCATCGACTAGCGCCTGCCCGCTCCGGCGGATCCCCATATAACGGGCATCCCAGCTCCCCAACGGAGACGTGCCTCAAATGGGAGACACGTTGCGAACGCAACGAACTACGCGGGCCCTCAGGCCCGCGAAGTGGCCGTAATATAGCCAACGGCAGAGCCAAGTCAAACGCTATCGGCGCCGGAATCTTCAGCGGCCTCCGCCGCTTTTTCCCGCGCATCGGCCTCAATTCTCGCCTGTCGCCGCCGACTGGAACCAACAGGCCTGGTGAGCTGCTTGACCATCCCGTAGAGGGTCTGCACATCCTGCAGGGTTAACCCGGTGCGGGTGAACATCGCTCGCATGTTCTGCGCCATCTTGGGGCGCATTTCAGGTGACGGATAAAAACCCCGAACATGCAGCGCCTCATCCAGAAATTCAAAGAAGCTGGCGAGCTGATTCTTGTCCGCCGGCGGCGCATCTTCGATGG
>JABJCZ010000251.1 GCA_018668475.1 Alphaproteobacteria bacterium
GGTCCGCCCGGCGCTACCTGCTGAGTGTTACTACTAGCGCTGCGCATTGATCATCTCTGTTGCGATGTTGGACTGGTCAATGCGCTCGCATTTGGCTGATTCGAGGGCTAGCGCAACTTTTTCTGTTGCCGCAATTTCAAACGGATCGATCTCGATGCGGCGCCGCCGCTGGTCAAATAGCATGCATGTATCAGGCGCCGGCATTCTTTCGGCCGTGCCGGCGCTAACCAGATCAACCACCAGCATGACCGGGGCGCTGACCGCATGCGCAACCTTGGTAATGCCGGATCCGCGCACCTCCATCAGGCCTGCCAGCCGCGGGGGCGGGGTCGCGACCAGCACATTGCCGACGGGGGTCAGGACAACTTGATCATCGGCAACCAGCCGCCATCCCACCGCCATCAAGCGGAGAGCAAGGTCTGATTTTCCGGCGCCGGACTCTCCGCGTAACAGAGCGCCCGCTCCGGATATAGCGACGCAGGTAGCATGGCAGGTTGTCATTGTAGAAGCGTGGAGGCACCGGGCGATGGAGTCAATCGTGGCGGCACAGCCGTCGAGACCACATGATCCTGGTTGCGCCGAGCGACCTTACGCCGCGGATACCTTGGCTGGCTCCGTTAGCAGGGCAAACAGCGCGTCAGCGGTGTCAGAGCCGCGCAGTTGTTCGCAGGTGCTTTCATTGCGCAGCAGGCGGGAAATTTTGGCCAAAGCCTTCAGGTGATCAGCGCCGGCAGATTCAGGTGCCAGTAGCAGAAAGATCAAGTCCACAGGCTGTTCATCAATAGCTTCGAAATCGATGGGCTGGTCGAGTCGGGCAAACACGGCGCAGGGCGTTTCGATTCCGGCCAACCGACCATGCGGGATCGCGACACCTCGCCCAACGCCAGTTGAGCCCAAACGTTCGCGCTCAAGCAGAACATCAAACACGGTTCGTTCGTGCAAATTTGCGATTTTGGCGGCGACTTCTGACATGCCTTGCAGAGCATGTTTCTTGCTCGTCGCCTTGAGTTTAGGGAGCACGCCGCTGAGCGGCAGGAGGTCCATGATTTCCATTTAGCTGGTTCCGCCCTGCCCGTCGCTACCCGCGTCGTCGGGGTCGATCCAGCCAATATTTCCGTCACTGCGCCTGAAGACAACGTTGAGCCGACCGTGTGCCCGGTTACGAAACATCAGGACCGGCAAATCACCGAGGTCCAGGCGCAAGACCGCATGGCTGACCGTCAGCGTTTCAATGCTCGCTGCTGTCTCGGCGACGATAAGAGGGGAAACGTCCGCGGCGTCCGCGCTGTTATCTCTGTCGTCTTGCTCATCTTCTCCCGACAATACATAGCTCACGGCGGGCGTTATTTCTGGCACAGCCTTGTCACGGCGGTGGTCGCGCAGCCGGCGTTTGTTGCGCCGAAGCCTCTTGCCGGCGCGTTCAATGCCAAGTTCGAAGCTGCTATCCATGTCGTTGGCAATACCCGTTGCCTGGCATTCAATCCCGGAGCCGACGTGAATTTGGATATCGCAACGAATGTCCTGGCCTTCGGGGGCGAAAACAATATGTGCGTCTATGGCGTCGCCAAAATATTTGCGTACGACCGCATCAAGACGCTCTGTCACATGCGTCTTGAGCTGGGTGCTCACCTGCACCTGCCTGCCAGTAACTGAAATCTGCATGAACCATTCCGCCGGAGCAGCCAACTGTATGCCGCTCGATGATCACCTTACGGCGCCCGCTCTGTTTGAAAGCGGCGGCACCATAGGTCGGTGGCTGATCAATAGTCAATAGCAGCGTCCGTCAGCGTTTGGGCGCCAGATCTAAAAGTAAAACATTTCAATAAGTTATTGAGTTATTAGTTGGCCGCAGGGCGGGCCGCGCCCTCGCTCGCTCTGGTGCGACGGCGTTGTGTTGATGAGGGGATGTGCATTGCTTCGCGATATTTGGCGACTGTTCGCCGCGCAATGTCGACGCCGGAACGGCCAAGTTTCTGGGCGATTGCGTCGTCCGACAGCACCTTGCCCGACGCTTCGGCCCCAATGAGTTGGCGAATGCGCTCGCGCACAGCATCTGCGGCGTGGCTTTCGCCACCATATGAATTTGTGATGCCGCCGGAAAAGAATGACCGCATTTCAAACAGTCCACGGGGGGTTGCCACATATTTATTGGCGCAGACCCGTGAGACAGTGCTCTCATGCATTTCGATCGCTTCGGCAACGTCGCGCAGGGTAAGCGGGCGCAATGCCTGAACACCGTCGGCGATAAAGCCTTTCTGTTGGCGTACCAGTTCCTGCCCTACTTTGAGAATTGTTCTGGCGCGTTGATCGAGCGATCGCACAAGCCAGTTCGCACTTTGAAAACACGAATTCACGAATTCGCGGTCTGTGCCACTGACTGAACCGGATAGCTGAGCGTAGTAGCTGGAATTGATCAGAACACGGGGCAGTGTGTCGTTGTTAAGCTCGACAATCCATCCGCCGTCCGGGCCGGGCCGCATAAAGACGTCGGGGACAACAGTGACAACCGGTTCAAACCCGAAGGCTTGCCCTGGCTTCGGATTGAGCCGGCGAAGCTCAACCAGCATATCTGCGAAATCATCTTCATCGACACCGCATATCCGCCGTAAATCGTCGATTTCATTTGCCGCGAGCATTTCCAGATTGTCGATCAGCTTTTCCATCGCCGGGTCAAACCGGTTTTGTTCCTTGAGCTGAAGGGCAAGGCACTCGCTCAGGTCTCGGGCAAACACGCCCGTCGGGTCAAACTTCTGGGCGCGCAACAGAACAGTTTCCACGAGTTCGGGTTCGCACCCGAGCACGTCCGATACAGCGCTGAGGTCAGATTGAAAATAGCCGGAGTCATCAAGGTCATCGATCAGTCGGTTGGCGATAATCCGTTCAAGAGGATGGTCAAACTCCATGGCGAGCTGCGCGACAAGATGGTCGCGCAAAGAGTCGACTTGATCAGCTGTGTTCTCCAGCGCGTTGCCGGTCATGCGGTCTGGCTGGGCGCCGCCGCCCGTTGGGCCTACGGTGTCTGATGTCGCGGGGCCAGGGGTCTGCGCTTCAGCTTCGCCGCGCCAGAGGTCTTCATCGGGCGCGTCAAGGTCGGGCATTTCGGCGCCGTCCGGCATATCTTCGGATTGTGCCAGCGCCTGGTCGGCGGCCAAGGGGTCGGCATCACCGGCGCCGGAATCGGGCTCGGCGTAATCCGGGTCTTGATGGTCGTCACTGGCTTGCTGCTCCAGCAGCGGATTTTGTTCCAGTTCGGATTCGACGAAGGCGGCAAGCTCAAGGTTATTCAGTTGCAGCAGTTTTATGGATTGCTGCAACTGAGGGGTCATGACCAGTGACTGGCCCTGACGAATTTCTATACGTGAGGAGAGAGCCATCTTACCGGGATATCACTTAGAGCCTGAAACGCTCGCCCAGATAAACGCGCCGCACTTCTTCGTGGGACACAATGTCATCCGGTGTGCCTTCCATGAGGACAGTGCCCTCATGAATAATGTAGGCGCGGTCAACTATGTCGAGGGTTTCGCGAACATTGTGATCGGTCAGCAGCACACCGATGCCGCGATCTTTCAAATGGGCAACCAGATCGCGAATTTCGCCAACTGCAATGGGATCGATGCCGGCCAAGGGCTCGTCAAGCAGCATGAAGTTCGGTCGCGATGCCAGGGCACGGGCAATTTCAACGCGCCGGCGTTCACCGCCTGAAAGAGCGAGTGCCGGCGTGCGCCGCAGATGACTTATGGAAAACTCGGCGAGCAATTCATCGAGCAGGCCTTCCCGGCTGGCTCGGTCCGGCTCGGTTGCTTCAAGCACGGCGCGAATGTTGTTCTCGACGGTCAGTCCCCGAAAAATGGAGGCCTCCTGCGGCAGGTATCCAATGCCGAGCCTAGCGCGCCGATACATCGGTAAATCGGTGATTTCGTGGCCATCGAGATAGACCGCGCCATAGTCGCCAGCCATCAGCCCGGTGATGATGTAAAAACAGGTCGTTTTGCCGGCGCCGTTTGGCCCCAGCAGCCCTACGGCCTCACCGCGCGCAACATTCAGGCTGATTCCACGAAGCACCGGGCGCTTTTTGAAGCGCTTGCCGAGCTTTACCGCAGACAGGCCGCTATTGTTGGCAACCAGCCGTGGCTGATCATCCGCATCGGGCGCCTCGCTCGGCACCCCCGGTTGACCAGTATCGTCCCCGTCTCTGTTCATGGGCCCAGTATAGTCGGATTTGTTAATTTTTCTTGTTTTCAGGAACGAAAAGTCCACGCACCCGTTCTGTGGAGCCGTTGGCACCTGCCGCGCTCATCACTCGACTTTTGCCGGTCGCCAGGTTCATTTCCAACCGTTCGCCCTGTATTACGTTGCCGCCCTGGGTCAAAATCACGTCGCCGGCTAGATGAATCATGCTGTTGTCAACGTCATAAACCCCGGTGTTGCCTTGTGCGGTTTCCGCCGGTGAGGACACAAATACGTGCCCTTTTGCATCAATTCGTGAAATGCCGGGCTGGTCAGGGTTTTCCTTGTTATCCCTGTAATGCACCGTCAGCGTGTCGGCACGAAGCACCATATCGCCCTGTACGGCATCAACATCACCCTCGAAAATAGCCAAATTCTCGCTTTGTCGGACTTCCAGCGTGTCGGCAACGATCTCGATGGGTTGTTCGGTGTTGTGTAAGCCGCGGCTGTTTTCCGTTTGCGCCAGCACCGGGGTGCCCAACGCGAGGCCTAGCGCAATCAGTGCGACCACACCGAACGGGACGCTGCCCCTAATTTTTTCTGGTACCTGGGAATACAACAAGCTTCACCCTGTTTCCGAAAAACATTTTCTCGCCTCTGTCTATAAGTCGGAAGTTGCCCGCATTCAACAGCCCTAACGGCCCTTGCGCCTGCACATCGGTATCTCCCTCTACGAATCCGCGACCAAGGTCTACATGTGCCGTGGCGGTGACCAGTTCGTGCCCTTCGTCGGAATAAATTGTGACACCTCCGGCGAGATCTAGCAGTTTTTCAGTCCGCTCATAGACACCTTCGCTTGCCGTCAGCGCATACCAGCGATCCGCTTCCTCGCTCATAAAAATATCTGCGGTGATGTCCTGCAGCAGAATGACAGTGGAATTCGGCTCGGGCTGGTTGGCCTCCGATGCCGTGACGGTGAACGGCTGGTTGCGCTCGTCAGTGCCGATATAGCGGGCATTGACCATTTTCAGCGAGCCATCAACTTCAGACATTTCCGAATAGGTGATCCGGAAGCCATCCTCACGGCCAGTCATCAATGGCCAGACCACGATCAGCCCAAGCAGAATGAGTGCTACGAGGGGCAACGCATAGCGCATGATGCCAACGAAGAAACTATACCCGGCGGTTTTGCCGGCCATCCCCTCGGCGGCGCGGGCGCTCAGGCCCGTCAGTCTGCCATCTGCATCCGGGCTCATGTCACCGGCAGACGGGTCCAGGCTTCCTGCGCCCTTCCGGGTCACGCAATCCCCGCCCGCAGGCAGTCGTGAATATGAATGATCCCCTGCAAAACCCCGTCTTCGACAACAAACAGACTGGTGATCTTGCGCTCGTTCATAATGCCCAGCGCCTCAGCGGCGAGTGCGCCTGGTCGAATTGTTTGCGGGTTGGTCGTCATGACGTCCCGCGTTGTCATTTCGAGCAGGTTGGCGTTCATGTGCCGGCGCAAGTCACCGTCGGTCACAAGGCCTAATAAATGGCCTGCGGTGTCAGTTACTGCGACACAACCAAAGCTTTTCGTCGTCATGGTAAGCAACGCGTCACTCATGGCGGTGTCGGGTCCGGCGACCGGCACCTCATCCCCCGAATGCATGATGCCCGAGACCCGCAACAGGCGTTGTCCGAGTTTGCCGCCCGGGTGAAATACCTGGAAGTCGGATGGGCCAAAGCCGTTGCGCTCGAAAAGTGCCACCGCCAGCGCGTCTCCCATTGCCAGGGTCATCGTAGTTGATGTCGTTGGTGCGAGGCCAAGGGTGCCACCTTCAGGTTCATCAGGCAGTACCAGCGCAACACTCGCAGCATCGGCCAATGTCGTATTAGCCTTGCCAACAATTGCTACGAGCGGAATTTCAAAGCGTTTGGCGTATTCCAGTGTGTCGCCTAGTTCCACCGTCTCGCCTGAGTTGGACAATACAAGCAACGCGTCATCCCGGGTGATCATGCCAAGGTCGCCGTGGCTGGCTTCTGCCGGGTGAACGAACACCGCCGGGGCGCCAGTGGACGCGAGGGTGGCGGCAATCTTGTTGCCAATGTGTCCGCTCTTGCCCATGCCCGAGACGACAATCCGCCCGGTGGCACGCTGCAGCAGGTCTACCGCGGCGACAAACTCATCGCCAAGCTCGTCGGCCATGCGTTGTAGCGCGCCGGATTCCAGCCGCAGCACGCGCCGGGCGGCATCAATATCCGATGCGCCTGGGGTGCGGGGTCGGGCTGGTTCATTCATGCGCCTGGTCTCATGGTCGGTGTGCGTCAGTGCGAAAAAATATCTGGCTCGTCCCAGCCAGCCAGATCCAGTTCACCGCGATGAGGCAGGAATGAAAAGCAGGCTTGCGCAAGCTCGCGCCGACCTTCCCGCTCCAATCGCTCATCTAAAATCTGCTTGATCGCGTGCAGGTGAAGGACGTCAGTCGCCGCATAGTCCAGCTGCTCCGGCTTTAACTCCGGCGCCCCCCAGTCCGAACTTTGCTGTTGCTTTGAAATGTCGATACCCAGCAGGTCGCGGCAGAGGTCCTTGTAGCCGTGCCGGTCGGTAAAGGTCCGCACCAGTTTGGACGCAATTTTGGTGCAGTAGACTGGCGCGCAGGTTACCTGCAGGTGTTTCTGGATCATGCCAACATCGAACCGGGCGAAGTGAAAAATCTTCAGCACGCCAGGATCGGCTAAAAGCGCTTTCAGGTTCGGCGCGTCATAGCTATGGGGCGGGGTGAGCTGCACCAGGTGGCAGTCGCCGTCGCCGCGCGAAATCTGGACCAGGCACAGCCGGTCACGGACCGGGTTGAGGCCCATGGTTTCCGTATCAATCGCCACGGAATCGCCGAAGGCGAGGCCCGGCGGGAGGTCTCCAATATGCAAATGATTAGCCATGCCTGCATTGGGTGACGCCTCGACCATGGATTGTCAACCAGCTTTGCGCGATTGGCGGTTTTCTCTGGCAGCTTTGCTGGTTCTGTCCTATGTAATTCAGGCATCGACGGGACGATGCCGGGGCCGAATGAAATCGCCTCTGGTGATCGTTCTGAGCATCGGTTCTGAGCCTTCAAAATTCAGAGCGCAAACTATGCAACGGGGGTCCTTCCCATGACACGCAATGTCACCGTCTTTGGCGGCACCGGGTTTATCGGCCGGCACATCGTGCAGCGCCTGGCACGGGCGGGCGATAGCGTTCGGGTCGCCGTCCGGCATCCGGGTTCGGCAGGGTTTCTCAAACCGCTGGGTAACGTGGGGCAGGTGGTCCCCGTGCAGGCCAATGTGCGTGACGAGGCATCCGTCGCCGCAGCTGTAGCCGGCGCGGACGCGGTCATCAATCTCGTCGGGTTGCTGTACCAGAGTGGGAGGCAGAGCTTCGCCGAAGTGCAGGCCCGCGCCCCCGGCCGAATCGCCCGCGCGGCGGCTGAGGCCGGGGTGTCGCAATTGGTGCATGTATCGGCAATCGGTGCGGACCGGGCTTCGCCGTCGGCCTATGGACGGTCCAAGGCGGCGGGTGAGGCTGCTGTGCGCGAAGCTTTTCCGCAGGCAACAATTTTGCGGCCCAGCATTGTGTTTGGGCCTGAGGACGATTTTTTCAATAGGTTCGCCGCACTGTGTCGCACGTCGCCGCTGGTGCCGTTGTTCTTTGACGCTCGTAAACTGCCGCGCTTCCATTGGGACGGGGTCTTTCTGGTGCCGTCGATTGAGGCTGGCACGTCGCGGATGCAGCCAGTCTATGTTGGAGATGTTGCCGATGCGGCTCTGGCGGTACTGGCGCGGCCCGATGCACAGGGGGGTCTCTATGAGCTAGGCGGGCCGGCGGATTACTCTTTCCGCGACTTGATGGCCCTGATTCAGCAGCAACTCGGCGTGGACAAACCGTATTTGCCGGTGCCTTACGCGGCTGTTGATGCGGGGGCTTTTTTCGCCCAGATGTTGCCGGTGCCACCGATTACCCGCGATCAGCTTAAGATGTTGCGCATCGACAATGTCGTTGCCGATGACGCTGCAACGCTGAAGAGCCTCGGCATTGCACCTACTGCTGTTGAAGTGATCCTGCCGACCTATCTGGCCCGCCATGCCGCCCCTCGGGCCGCGCACGATGAGGCTCCCCAAGCGTGATACGCTGGTGACGGAATTGTTGCTCTAGCGGAAGGCGTATAGCCAGACCAGCAGGGCAACGCCGAGCCCGATGCGGTAAAGCGCGAACGGGCCAAATCCGATACGCCTTATCAGCGCCATCAGCCCGGCAATGGCAATCAGCGCTGTCGCACAAGAGAGCCCGGCGGCTATTGCCGCCTGCACCAGAGAAATGCTGGCGCCATCCGTGCTGATCCGGTAGCCCGCCACAGCGCCTGCTGCGATGATTACTGGCACCGACATCAACATTGAAAAACGCGCCGCGTCTCCGCGCTCGTAGCCGAGCATTCGGGCCGCCGTCATGGTAATGCCGGATCGGCTTGTGCCAGGAATGATCGCCAGCGCCTGCAGTGCGCCGATGATTGCGGCATTGGCGATTGTCATGTGTTCAATCCGGCGAACCGTCATACCGAGGCGGTCCGCCAGCCAGAGCAATACGCCAAAACCAGCGGTCGCCCACGCGATCACTTCAATCGAGCGAAAAAATGCCGGGTCACCCCAGGCAACCAGGCCACCGACAACCAGGACAGGCGGCAACGTTACGAGAATACGAAGCGTGAGGGCGCGGCCCGCCCTGCGCTCGGGCTTCTTGCCGCCGGCGAGCCCGGCCACCATGCGCAGCATATCGCGCCAGAAATAGAGTATCACCGCGACCAGCGTGCCGACATGAACAGCGATGTCGAGGTCCAGACCCTGGTCCGGCCAAGCGACGACCCACGGTACGATGACCAGATGGCCGGACGAGCTAATGGGCAGGAATTCCGTAATTCCCTGCACGACGGTGAGAACAACAATCTGAAGAAGGCTCAACGGGCGTCCTGTCAGGTCAGGTATCAAAACTGGTTGTCAAAACGGGGGTTATGGGGCGGTCGCCCGACTCGACGGCGTGCATCACACGCCAAACTATACCAAAGCGGGGCCTATCCCAAAACGGTCGCGTCACCCCAGAGGGCCCGATTTGTGCAAACCAGGCTCCTTTATCGTCTCAAAGTGAGACTACCTGTTGAAATTTGACAGCCGCACTGGCGCCGCATATAAAATACCGGCATGTTTCCCCGCCTTTTATGTCAATAATATTGACATATTTGAGCCAATACCACGGCTTACGTTTTTGACGGGGTTAAAAAAAACAATATCCGGCGGAAATGGGCACCTTGCGCACCCAGGCCGCTGTGGGGGACAGAAAATTGCCGGAGCAATTGCTCAAATTTATCTCAGTGGCGCAAAAGCGACCCGATAAAAGGGACGCCACCGCGCGGCGCGCAGACTGGGGCGAGGTCTATCAAGATTTTGCTGAAGCAGGCGCGAAAACCCAAGCGTCGCGGTGCTCGCAATGCGGGGTGCCGTTTTGCCAGATCCATTGCCCGGTACAGAACAATATCCCGGATTGGCTGATGCTGACGGCATCTGGTCGGCTGGAGGAGGCCTACGAGGTTTCCAGTGCGACAAACAATTTTCCGGAAATCTGTGGCCGTATCTGTCCGCAGGATCGTCTTTGCGAGGGCAATTGCGTCATCGAAAAGGGCTTTGAGTCGGTGACCATCGGCGCCATTGAGCGTCACATTACGGATACAGCGTTTGAACAGGGCTGGGTCAAACCCGTTGTGCCGGCTGTGGAGTTGCCTGAAACGATTGGCATCATTGGGGCTGGCCCCGGCGGCCTCGCGGCTGCAGAAATGCTGCGCCACCGCGGCTACCAGGTTCATGTCTATGATCGCTATGACCGTGTCGGTGGATTGCTCATTTATGGCATTCCGAATTTCAAACTCGAGAAAGAAATCGTTAACCGCCGGGCTCAATTGCTAGTGGATAGCGGGGTCACATTTCATCTCGGGTTCGAGGTCGGTGTTGATGCCAGCCTGGACGATCTCCGCAAGCGGCATGAGGCAGTTCTCATCGCGACCGGCGCTTATGGTGTGCGGGATATCAAGGTGCCGGGGGTTGGCCTTGATAATGTGCACCAGGCGCTTGATTATCTGACCGCCAGCAACCGCAAGGGCCTGGGCGACGCCGTGCCGGCCTACGATGATGGCACCCTCGACGCGAATGGGCGGGACGTGGTGGTGATCGGCGGCGGCGATACGGCGATGGACTGTGTGCGTACGGCCATCCGGCAAAACGCGCGCTCGGTGAAATGCCTCTATCGGCGCGACCGCGAAAATATGCCTGGTTCCATGCAGGAAGTGACTCATGCGGAAGAAGAGGGTGTCGACTTTGTCTGGCTCTCGGCGCCTAAAGCATTCCTCGGTGACCGCGCCGTAGACGGTGTGCGGGTCGAGCGCATCCATCTTGGTGTCGCCGACTCCTCCGGTCGTCAGACCCCCCAGCCGATTGAAGGATCCGCCCATACGGTTCCCGCCAACATGGTGATCCGCGCCCTTGGGTTTGATCCCGAAGATTTGCCGGTCCTGTTCAATGCGCCGGAGCTTGAAACGACGCGGTGGGGTTCGCTCCTTATCGATTGGGCGACCATGATGACGAGCATGTCGGGCGTGTTTGCCGCCGGCGACATCGTGCGCGGTGCGTCGCTGGTCGTGTGGGCCATCAAGGACGGTCGCGACGCGGCCGCGTCTATTCATCGATATATCAATGCGCGCCAGCAAACGCTGGCTGCCGCCAGTTGACGGAGACCCGGGCTATGGCCGGCAATGATCATCCTGCATCACCAGTGAACCTGTCGTTCGGCGACGACGCGGCTGAAGCCGCGCGCTTGGCCAAGGACGGCCTGTATGATCCGGCCAGTGAGCACGATGCCTGCGGGGTCGGGCTAATTGCCGCTATTGATGGCAAGCCCCGCCGCGATGTGGTTGAGGCGGGTATTAACGCGCTCAAGGCAGTTTGGCATCGCGGCGCTGTAGATGCGGACGGCAAGACCGGTGACGGCGCCGGCATCCATATCGAAATCGCCCAGGATTTTTTTAAACAGCACGTCGAGGGTACAGGTCATATCGCACAGGCCGGGCGCCTGGCTGTCGGCATGGTCTTCATGCCGAAAACCGACCTCGCGGCTCAGGACGCCTGCCGCTCCATCGTCGAGACTGAAATCCTCGAATTCGGCCATGCCATTTATGGCTGGCGCCAGGTGCCGATAAATTCCTCAGTCATTGGCGAGAAAGCCAATACCACGCGCCCGGAAATTGAGCAGATCATGATCGCCAACGATACCGGCGTTGATGATGATCAGTTTGAAAATGACCTGTTTGTGATTCGCCGCCGGATCGAGAAACAA
>JABJCZ010000470.1 GCA_018668475.1 Alphaproteobacteria bacterium
GAAATGGTAATGAGGTCAAATTTGGAAAACTAAATATGTCTAATGCACAAATTGAGTTAATTGAATTATGAATAAAGCAGAATTTGAAAATCTAGTAGAGGATTGGGTTACTCAATTTATTGAATCAGAACATAACTTAACTTTGTATGAAACCTTTAAAAATACCAATATAGCAAAGATTTCACACCCAATTCTAGATCAAATGAACACAGCAAAACTCTGTGACTTTAATTGTGATTTTGTTATTTTGGTTAAAGAAAAAAATGGAGAATATCGACTAATTTTTATTAATCGTTTTACTAAATCTATTGGTATTAAAGACATTGGTGAGATGTTAATTTATGCAAAAATCGCAAAGCCTTTATACGCATTTCTAATATCAGTTAATGGACATTCATCTGAGATCAATAATACTGTCACAAACAATCAAATTTCAATACCCTTATTCCAATATGACACCAATAAGAGCCTCATATTATTTGCTCTTAATAAAAATGGTGTTAAGAAAGATTCAATCTTACCTTTAAACTCAAGAGAATTTTTTTATAGCAAAATATCGATGTCTTGATTCTATTGTTTAGCGCTTCCAATAAATGCAAATATACTCATGGACTTTATTGAATCTGAAGACCCAAGGGTAGCCTAGTGTTCTCATATTGTTATATTCATGTTGTCTATCCCAAATTGCGAATTCTTCTATTTCAAATCCAATCTCTTGCATGATTTTTGTTTGATCTATGTGAAAAGGATAAAACTTGTCTTTTTTTCTAATATCCATTACAACACACACGCATCTTTTATTAGGCTTTAAAACTTTATAAACCTCTGAATATATCTCTTTTAAAGATTGTAGAAAACTATCATATTCATTGATATTTCCAATATCTGTAGCTTTTTCAGAATAATTTCTAATTTCTTTGTTATCAGCAGTTCTTCTCATATTTAATATGTCCCAGTAGGGTGGTGAAGTAACGACAAGATCAACAGTTTCTGGTTTTAAGTGCTTACCAATATTCTTAGCATCATCATGTATGATTTCAGGCGTTATTAATTCTTCATTATTTAATAGATCAAGTTGCAAATTATTGATCCTGCCTTCTGCTAACTCTATATATTCTTCACTTAATTCAACTCCAATTCCTTTTTTGCCTTTATTCATTGCAGCGATTATTGAAGAGCCAGAACCTAAAAAAGGGTCTAAAATGACTTCACCAGGGTCTTTGGTATAAATATCTATTAACTTTTCAACCAATGACTGAGGAAACATGGCGGGATGCTTTAGTTTTGCCTCTTCTTTAGATTTTCGAATATCTCTCCAGATTGTAAAAGAGTTTTGTAACCATTCTTTACCAGTAAGATTATTCATTTTCGTTGCCGCCATTTTTAATTCCTTTTTGTTTTTAATACGTATAAATATTCAGTAGTTTTACTGTTACTACCATCTTGACCAGTTGAGCGATATCTTTTATGATCAAATGAATGAATCTGTACATCTCCTCTCGATGAAAGAATTTTAAGAATTTCATCTGGACTAATAATTCCTTCATTATTGTAACTAAGCATAATGTACTTTGCTTTTGCTTTATTAATTAGTGTTTTTAACGCTTCATAAGCCTCTCTTTTCATACTAAAAAAAGATTTTTGATGATTGTAAGGGCGCATCCCAGTATACCCATAAATATCAGGCAAAGACTCGCCAAACCATCCTTCGGCTATAAGTTCGAGTAAAAAATAATTTGATGCATATTGCCTTGAATTATAGGGTGGATCTAAATACAGTATATCTACATCATATTTATCAATAACTTCATTTACATCGCTATTTAAAGCAATATTGGCTTGATTACTTGTAATAATATTTGGTGATTCTAAAGTTAGCTCCTTGAAAGCTCTTTTATCCCATTGCTTTAAGAAAGAGCCATAAGTTCCTGAAACATTACTCACTTTGTTCACGGCATATATTAGGGAAGAGATTAGATAATAAGCCTCTAAGTTGCTAATAAGGCTATGAATTAGCCATTCATTTATTTTTATTCTAACTGCATCAATCTTTTGACCATTTTCAATACTAAAGTACTGACGTGTGTTTGACTCAAATGGAGTGTAGTTTTTAGTTATAAAATCAATTTGAGGCTCTATGTTATTCAAATAATCAATCACACCATGAGAATCATCAAGATTAAGATTTTTAATTAACTTTGAAAATTGGGGCTGACTATTGATCTCTATATTTGTTAAAGCAAGTACATAGCTAAAAAATAGCCAATCATTTGCGATAACCCTATACCCTAATTGCTTAAAATGCTTGGCAACTGAAGTTGTTCCAGTAAACATATCAAAAAAACTCTTATCGTCAGATAAATCAAAGC
>JABJCZ010000025.1 GCA_018668475.1 Alphaproteobacteria bacterium
AGGCCGGCGCTCTAACCAACTGAGCTACACCCCCGAAGCGTCCAGGGCATCCCCTCAAATCGAGTTCCTCAGGGGCGCCTTGGTTTAGAACAGCGTCACATGGCGGTCAAGGCAAATGGGGTAAATTTCAGCCTAAAACG
Source organism: Alphaproteobacteria bacterium (assembly GCA_018668475.1). Taxonomy (GTDB): domain Bacteria; phylum Pseudomonadota; class Alphaproteobacteria; order UBA828; family UBA828; genus JABJCZ01. The sequence continues at coordinate 141 of JABJCZ010000025.1, forward strand.
ATATGAAAAACTTAAAGAAAATGGTGGGCGATGACGGATTCGAACCGCCGACATTCTCGGTGTAAACGAGACGCTCTGCCAGCTGAGCTAATCGCCCCCCGTGTCAAGCCAGTTTCCACCGACTTTCGCGGGTGTAATAGGGCTGGATGGCCGCGCTGTCAATTGCGCCGCCAGCCATTTTTACCCCACAACACTTAACAATGTCTCTGATGGGGCAAAAAGAAACGACGCCGGCTGCAATGTGCCGCCGGCGTCGCCATGTCCCACCAAAGCGCCTTGACTAGTTCAAGGATTCCTTAAGTGCTTTACCAGCCTTGAATTTCGGCTGCTTGGACGCTGGAATCTTAATTTCCTCGCCGGTGCGCGGGTTGCGCCCTTTGGACGCTTTGCGCTGTGCGACGCTGAAAGTGCCAAAACCTACAAGCCGCACTTCGTCGCCGCCTTGCAAAGAACCTGTGATTGATTCGATCACGCCGTCGACCGCCTTACCCGCTTGAGCGTTAGTAAGTTCGGCGCTTTCCGCGACCGCTTTGATTAGATCATTTTTGTTCACGCTGGAGCCCCCGTGTTTGTGTGGTGGGTTGGCCAAATTACAGGGCCGTTGATACTCGCGATAACTGATTCGAGCGCCATGAGTTTAGGGTGTTATTTTTCCAAGCGTCAACGCTGAAACCCGCAGAAACCCAAAGAATCCGGGCTTTTCAGATGATTGACCCTAAAAAAAAAGGTTCGGGGCGCTACCCTGGGTGGGCGCGCCCCGAAAAATCCTGCATTTGACCCTTTATTAGGGCCTTCGAGTCGTCAGTGTTTGACGACGCCTCCCTGGTCCCCGTCATCGGAAGTTGGCACAGAATCTGACTTTTCCGCATCCTCTTCCGTCCACTCAATGGCGACGAGTGGCTTGACCAGAGCATGCTTGAGAACCTCATCCACGGTTGAGACAGGAATGATCGTCAGGTTCTTTGTAACGACATCCGGAATGTCCGCGAGGTCCTTCTCATTGTCCTTCGGGATGAGTACGACTTTGATGCCGCCACGCAGAGCCGCCAGCAATTTTTCCTTGAGACCACCAATCGGCAGCACCCGGCCGCGGAGCGTCACTTCGCCTGTCATCGCAACTTCGCGACTGATTTCCACACCTGACAGTGCCGAAACGATCGACGTCACCATTGCGACGCCTGCAGACGGCCCATCTTTTGGCGTAGCGCCTTCAGGCACGTGTACGTGCATATCGCGCCTGCTGAAGATGGTTGGCTTGATGCCGAAATCGACAGCGCGCGACTTCACATAGCTCTCGGCCGCCTGAATGGACTCGCGCATGACGTCACCGAGCTTGCCAGTAGTCGTCACTTTTCCCTTGCCGGGGACAATCACAGCCTCAATTGACAGCAATTCGCCGCCGACTTCCGTCCAGGCGAGACCCGTCGTCACGCCAACGAGGTCTTTTTCCTCTGCCTGGCCATATCGATACTTGCGCACGCCGAGGTATTTCTCGAGATTACGCCGTGTCACACGAACCTTGTCCTTTTCGCCGCGCACGATTTCCTTGACCGCTTTGCGGGTCAGCCGGGCGAGTTCACGCTCAAGGCTGCGCACACCGGCTTCGCGAGTGTAGTAACGCAGCACATCAATGAGAGCGTCGTCAGATATTGCCCACTCGCCTTCTTTCAGGCCGTGCTCCTTGATCTGCTTGGCAATCAGATGGCGGCGCGCAATTTCAACCTTCTCGCCTTCGGTGTACCCTGGAATGCGGATGATCTCCATACGATCCAGCAAGGGGGCTGGCATACGAAGGGTGTTGGCGGTCGTTATAAACATGACCTCGGAGAGGTCGTAATCGACTTCCAGATAATGGTCGTTGAAAGTGGCATTCTGCTCAGGGTCCAGAACTTCAAGCAAAGCTGACGACGGGTCCCCTCTAAAGTCAGATCCCATCTTGTCCACTTCATCCAACAGAAAAAGTGGATTCGACGACTTTGCCTTCTTCATCGATTGAATGACCTTGCCCGGCATCGAACCAATGTAGGTGCGCCGGTGCCCTCGAATTTCAGCTTCGTCGCGAACGCCACCCAGAGAAAAACGGATGAAATTACGCCCGGTCGCCCGCGCGACCGATTTGCCGAGGGACGTCTTGCCGACACCAGGAGGACCAACGAGACAGAGGATGGGCCCACGCAGCTTCTTCACACGCTGCTGCACCGCGAGATACTCGATGATACGTTCCTTGACCAATTCAAGGCCGTAATGGTCCTCGTTCAAAATTGCCTCGGCGCGACCCAGATCCTTTTTGAGACGGGTTCGCTTTTTCCACGGAATACCAAGCAACCAGTCGAGGTAGTTCCGGACAACTGTCGCTTCGGCAGACATGGGGCTCATGCTGCGCAGCTTCTTGATTTCGGATTGCGCTTTTTCATTCGCTTCCGTTGATAACTTCGTTTCCTTGATCCGGTCTTCCAGTTCCGCGGTCTCGTCCCGACCATCGTCGCCTTCGCCGAGTTCTTTCTGAATGGCCTTCATTTGCTCGTTCAGATAATACTCGCGCTGAGTCTTCTCCATCTGGCGCTTGACGCGGCCACGGATCTTTTTCTCGACCTGGAGGACGCCGATCTCGCCTTCCATAAGACCGCAAATTTTCTCAAGGCGCTCCGGAATGGACGGTGTGTCGAGCAGCGCCTGCTTTTCCATGAGCTTAACGGAAAGGTGCGATGCGATCGTGTCCGCGAGCTTTGACGGGTCTTCAATCTGATTGACCGTCACCAGCACCTCAGGTGGCACCTTCTTGTTGAGCTTGACGTATTGCTCAAACAGGTCACCAGCCGAACGCGCCAACGCCTTCAGCTCGTCCGGGTCACCTTCGGTTTCTTCGATCTGTTTTGCCGCCGCCTGAAAGAAATCATCGTTCGACAAGAACTCGACGATCTCCGCGCGCGGTCCACCTTCGACCAGCACTTTCACCGTGCCATCTGGCAGTTTCAGCAACTGCAGGACTGTACCCACACTGCCAACGGTGTGAATGTCTTCTTTATCGGGATCATCCCGGGCGGCATCTTTCTGGGCCACCAGCAATATCTGCTTGTCGTGCTTCATCACATCTTCAAGCGCGCGCACAGATTTATCTCGCCCGACAAAAAGCGGCACAATCATGTGCGGAAAGACGACGATGTCTCGCAGCGGCAATACTGGATATGTCTGAAAAGAAACCACAACCACCCTCACAACTTGTTGGCTACAAACCTGCACTGCAGGATCAGGCCGACGGCACTCGTCGGCAACCACATGAATTCGCACTACCCACCTAAGTAGGCAGTCCCGGTCCCACCATCAAGGGTGCTAGGAAGCGGATGAGGTCGTTGCGTCCTCGCGCCGATCTGAATAAATCAGCAGCGGTGCTGCACCGCCCTCTACCACTTCCCGATTGATGACGACCTCTTCCACGGTC
>JABJCZ010000026.1 GCA_018668475.1 Alphaproteobacteria bacterium
AGACAGTTGGAGTAGCAGATGTCGATTACCGCAGAGCGGAAGTCGGAAGTCATTCGTGATTTCGCCAAAGGCGATAGCGATACTGGATCCCCCGAAGTACAGGTCGCAATCCTGACGGAGCGGATCAACAACCTTACGGAACACTTTCGTAGCCACAAAAAAGACCTTCATTCCAGACGTGGTCTGTTGAAGATGGTCAGCCGACGCCGGCGTTTGCTGGACTACCTCAAGCGCAATGACGTCGAGCGTTATTCGACGACCATTCAGCGGTTGGGTCTACGCAAGTAACAGGTTTGCGGGGACGTTTTGCGTCCCCGTTTTCCATTTCAGCCCGTTAATTTTGATGGCTGAATTGCGGATGGTGGGCAGGTTCCACGGCCAGGAATGGCCTGAATTTGCCCGAGGCCGTCCGCTAAATCATGCAGGGCAAGGCGCGTGATGGCACGCGCCGCCCGCACGGGACGGCTGCATTGGGCGGTTGGGCCGAAGGACGAAGGGATATCTGATGTTTAACATTACACGTAAAGAAATTAACTGGGGCGGGCGCACGCTTGTTCTGGAATCCGGGCAAGTTGCCCGACAGGCTGATGGCGCCGTTCTGGCGACCCTCGGCGAGACGAAGGTACTTTGCACCGCAGTTGCACAGAAAACTGCGCGTGAGGGCATCGACTTCTTTCCGCTGACAGTCAATTACGAGGAAAAAGCTTACGCCGCAGGAAAAATCCCGGGCGGATTTTTCAAGCGCGAGGGGCGCCCGGGCGAAAAAGAAACGCTTGTTTGCCGACTAATTGATCGCCCCATCCGGCCGCTATTTGCCAAGGGGTTTCTGAATGAGACCCAGGTCATCTGCACCGTGCTGTCTCACGATATGGAAAATGACCCAGACGTCGTGGCGTTGGTGGGTGCATCGGCAGCCCTGACAATCTCTGGCATTCCATTCCTTGGTCCCATCGGTGGTTGCCGGGTTGGGTATATGGACGGCGAGTATGTGCTTAATCCGAGCCTCGCTGACCGCAAAGAGTCGTCACTTGATCTCGTTGTTGCCGGCACACAGGACGGCGTGCTGATGGTTGAGTCCGAAGCCTCTGAGCTGTCGGAAGAAATCATGCTGGGCGCCGTGAATTTCGGCCATGACCAGATGCAGACGGCAATTGATGGAATCATTGATTTTGCTGAGTCCTGCGCCAAGGACCCGTGGCCTATTCCGGTCAAGGAAGTTGACGAAGCATTGGCCACAAAACTACGCGCGGCTGCTGAGAGCGGCCTTCGCGAGGCCTATACCATTCAGTCCAAGGCCGAGCGTCAGGTCAAGATTTCGGCCGTCAAGGACGACGCCATTGCACAGCTGACGGCGGACGAAGATGGACCGAGCCGCGAAACCGTCTCCGGCATGTTCAAGGACATGGAGCGCAGTATCGTTCGTGGTCAGGTGATTGAGACTGGCGGGCGCATTGATGGTCGCGCCACCACCGATATTCGCCCCATTGAATGCGAAGTTGGCGTGCTACCGCGTAGCCACGGCTCGGCGTTGTTCACCCGTGGTGAAACCCAGGCTTTGGTCGTGACGACACTCGGCACCGGCCAGGATTCGCAGATCATGGATACGCTTGAAGGCGAATACCGCGAAGCGTTCATGTTGCACTACAATTTCCCACCTTTCTCGGTTGGTGAGGCACGGTTCCTGCGTGGTCCCGGCCGGCGTGAAGTTGGACATGGCAAACTGGCATGGCGAGCCATCCATCCGCTGCTGCCGAGTGATGAAGAGTTTCCCTACACCATGCGGATCGTGTCGGAAGTAACCGAATCCAACGGCTCGTCCTCGATGGCGACTGTCTGTGGTTCATCGCTGTCGATGATGGATGCAGGTGTGCCGCTCAAAGAGCCGGTGGCAGGTATCGCCATGGGTCTCATCAAGGAAGGCGACAAGTTCGCCGTGCTCTCAGATATTCTGGGCGACGAAGATCATCTCGGTGACATGGATTTCAAGGTTGCCGGTACGGCAAACGGGATCACCTCGCTGCAGATGGACATCAAGATCACCAGCATCACTCGGGAAATCATGGAAACCGCCCTCAATCAGGCTCGGGGCGGGCGCCTGCATATTCTGGCTGAAATGGAGAAGGCGCTGTCGACCGCGCGTGAAACCGTCAGCGATCAGGCACCGCGGATCACGGTTATTCAGATTCCACGTGATCGTATTCGGGAGATTATTGGCCCGGGCGGCAAGATCATTCGCGAGATCTGCGAGACCACAGGCACCAAGATCGATATCGAGGATGATGGCACCGTCAAGGTAGCGGCCGTTGAAAGCGAAGCGTCCGAAGCGGCTCTCCAGATGATCCGCGACATCGTTGCTGAGCCGGAAGTCGGCGTTATCTACACCGGCAAGGTCGTCAAGATTGTCGATTTCGGCGCCTTCGTGAACTTCATGGGCAAGCGTGACGGACTGGTTCATATCAGTGAAATCGCGCAGGAGCGAGTATCCAGCGTGGCCGATGTCCTGAGCGAAGGTCAGGAGGTCAAAGTCAAGGTTCTGGGTGTTGATAATCGCGGCAAGGTAAAACTCAGCATGAAAGTCGTCGATCAGGCGACCGGCGAGGAGATTACCAAAGAGGCGTAAACCGCCTGATTGCGAAATCGACGTAAGGTAACGCGAGTAAGGGTGTATTAAGGTGTGTGCCGGGTGACTTGTCATCCGGCACCCCTTGACCCACATTATGGGGGTCCGTGCAGGACTCAAGATTGGCGACAGTGCAGCCTCACCCGAGGCAGGACCGGTCAGTCGACCTGTCCAGGACCTTGAAAGGGCGATTTGAAACGTGAGCAGCGTTAGTCCTCTGTTTGTCTCGGGTGCCGAGGTCTGGCCGCTGATAGAAGGCGGCAAGGGCATTGGTGTCAGCACCGGACAAAGCTCTGGTGCCTGGGCGTCAGCCGGGGGCGTTGGTACGTTTTCCGCTGTTAACGCGGATTCTTACGATGCCGATGGCAATCCGATCCCGCAGATCTATCACGCCCGCACGCGTAAAGACCGGCATGACGAGCTGGTGAAATACGCAATTGATGGCGGTGTCGCGCAAGCGCAGATTGCCCATGAAATATCGGGCGGCCGTGGTCGGTTGCACGTCAATGTGTTGTGGGAGATGGGCGGCGCCGAGCGTGTGCTGTGTGGTGTTCTTGATCGCACACGCGGCATTGTTCATGGTGTTACATGCGGCGCCGGTATGCCCTACAGAATTGCAGAGATCGCCGCGAAATACGGCATTTATTATTATCCCATCGTGTCATCGGGCCGTGCCTTCAACGCACTCTGGCGCCGCGCGTATCACAAAGTATCGGACTGGCTCGGCGGCGTGGTGTACGAGGACCCCTGGCGGGCTGGCGGTCACAACGGGTTATCCAACAGCGAAAACCCGGATGTTCCCGAAGACCCCTATCCGCGAGTTGCTGAACTCAGAACTCTGATGAATAGCGTCGGGCTGAACACCGTGCCCATCATTATGGCGGGCGGCGTGTGGTGCATCGACGATTGGTCCGACTGGCTTGATAATCCGGAGATTGGCCCGGTCGCGTTTCAGTTCGGTACCCGCCCGCTGGTCACGACCGAAAGCCCGATTTCCGAGGTGTGGAAGCGCAAGCTGATAACACTAAAAGAGGGCGACGTCGGGTTGAACCGCTTCAGTCCCACGGGGTTCTACTCGTCGGCGGTGCGCAACCGGTTTATTGAGGAGCTGGAGCAACGCGAGCAACGTCAGGTGGCATTTACCACCGAGCCCATTGGCGACCATAGCGTCGAGAGCAGTTACGGCATGCGGGGGCGCACGTATTATCTGACTCTCGGGGACAATGCTCGGGTCGAGAGTTGGCTTGCCCAGGGATTTGATACGGCCCTGAAAACGCCTGACAGCACGCTCATTTTTGTGACTAAGGACCGGGCCCGCGAGATTCGCAAGGATCAGGCAGACTGCATGGGCTGCCTGTCTCAGTGTCGCTTCAGCAACTGGGCCGCTAATCCACGCGGTACCACTGGCAAAAAGGCCGATCCGCGCAGCTTCTGTATCCAGAAGACCCTGCAGGATATTATTCACGGCGACGATGTGGACGACCAGCTGATGTTTTCCGGGCACGGCGCCTATCGGTTCGCTGACGACCCTTATTATGCCAATGGATTTATCCCGACTGTGGCCCAGCTAATGGAGCGTTTGCTCACTGGGCGGTGATGGCTGGTCGAGTGAGGCTGCCGCCGCCGCCGGTCAGGTGAGATGAGCCTTTAACTTGGTTTTTGTCCAAATTGAGCTAAGTAGAACGTTGATGACGCAGGACACTCAAAAATTCGGACCAGATGCTGCGGTAATTGCGCAGTTGCGCAATGCCGGTTTGCGCCCGACCCGTCAGCGCATTGCGCTGGCAGAGCGCCTGTTTTCCGGCGCTGATCGGCATGTGACGGCAGAGAAACTACACGCCGAAGCGCTAGCTGCCGACGTGCAGGTTTCATTGGCCACCGTCTACAATACGCTCAATCAATTCACGCGCGCAGGCTTGCTACGTGAGCTGGTTGTTGATGCCGGGCGGTCCTATTTCGATACGAACACCAGCGTCCACCACCATTTTTTCTTCGAAAAATCCGGTCAGTTGGTGGATGTTCCAGGTGACAGTGTGCGTTTTTCTGCCTTGCCGTCAGCACCCGCTGGCTGCACCATTTCCGGTGTCGATATTATTATTCGGTTGAGTGACGAGAACCGCTGACCGCAGGGTTCCACCGGCAGCGCCTGGGTGCGCCCCTGTTGGACAATAGCGATAGCCTCATCGGGCGCTAAAGCGCAACATTCCCCCACGACCTTTGTTAGAATAATTCTAATATAGTTGACGCCCTAGGTGTGTGTGCGTATAACAGGCGCTGACCTCGTGTTGCTCGTGCCTACCGGAATCAGCAGACCAAACTGCTGCCCGTGGGAAAGCAGCGCATTTTTTGAAAAGACGCGTTATTAGGGAGAGAATTCCATGCCTGGACTTAAGGGAACACAGACCGAACAGAACCTGAAGGACGCCTTTGCTGGCGAATCCCAGGCCAACCGCCGCTACCTTTACTTCGCCCGTAAGGCCGACGTTGAAGGCTACAACGATGTGTCGACGATCTTCCGCTCCACCGCGGAAGGTGAGACCGGCCATGCCCACGGGCACCTCGATTTTCTGCAGGAAACCGGTGACCCAGCAACCGGGATGCCCATCGGTGGCACCAAGGAAAACCTTGCCGCTTCCGTCGCTGGCGAAACGCACGAATACACGGATATGTATCCGGGCATGGCGCGCTCCGCCCGCGAAGAAGGTTTTGACGAGATCGCCGACTGGTTTGAAACCCTGGCGAAGGCTGAAAAGTCCCACGCTGGTCGTTTCCAAAAGGCGTTCGACAGCCTTGATTAGACAATAATCGTCTGATCTCTTCTCTTATCCGCTCTGCGCCATCGTTGCGTGAGCGCAGAGCGGATAAGAATTTTTCTGCTGCCAGTACACGACCTGTCACCGAGGGATTTCATGACGGACGATATCGGCGCCCCCACACGTCATCCGGTCGCTTGGCAAGACGATGAATTCTACGACAAGCAGAAACTTGACGCTGAGATGCGGCGGGTTTTCGATATCTGTCATGGATGTCGCCGGTGCTTCAATCTGTGTGACTCCTTCCCCCGCCTGTTTGATCTGGTTGACGAGGCGGAAGACATGGAGATCGAGGGTGTTGCCTCGGCCGACTTCAAATCCGTCGTTGACGCCTGCACCCTGTGCGATCTGTGTTTCATGAGCATGTGCCCCTACACGCCGCCGCATGAATGGCAGATCGATTTTCCGCACCTCATGCTGCGTTATCGTGCGGTCGAGCATCGCGACGGAATTAGCGCGACATCAGCGAGCCCGAGGTTGGCTGAAACTGACGCAAATGGCCGGCTTGCCCGGTTTTTGGGTCCGGTCATGAATTGGGCATCCGACGCGGACAATGGTTTGACCCGGCCGGTGCTGGAAAAAGTCGCCGGGGTTCACCGTGACGCCGTATTGCCAAAATTTGCAGGCAAAAGCCTCGTCAGGCGAGCGAAAGTTGCACCGCCCGCCGTCAACAGCGAAGCACCTGCTCATGGCCGCAAGGTCGCGCTGTTTGCAACGTGTTTTTCCAATTACAACAATCCGGCCATTGGCGAGGCCGCCCTTCGGGTATTGGCGCATAACGGCGTCGAGGCAGAGGTTGTCTACCCGGGATGTTGTGGCATGCCGCAACTGGAGCAGGGTGACATCGCTCGCGTTGCCGACTCTGCCCGCAATGCTGCCAGCGTTCTCGTGCCTTACATAGAGCGGGGGTATGACATCGTCGCCCTGGTGCCCAGTTGCGCATTAATGCTGAAAATGGAGTGGCCGTTGATCGTTCCGGATGATGCGGCGGTGCGCACTCTGGCCGACCATAGTTTTGATATTCCGGAATACATCGTCGATATCGCCCGCAAGGATGGACTGGCCGACGGCCTAGAGCCGCTTGAGGGTGGCGTTACCTTGCATCTTGCCTGCCACGCCCGTGCCCAGAACATGGGGCGAAAGGCGGCTGATATGCTTGCACTGGTGCCGGATACAACGGTTGACGTCATCGAGCGTTGTTCCGGGCACGGTGGCTCAATCGGCGTGACCAAAGACTTCCATGACGTCGCTGTCAAAGTCGGCCGACCGGTGGCGCGGCAGAGCCTGCAAAAGGCCAACAAATTTGTCAGTTCCGAATGCCCCCTCGCTGCCGTGCATATTGTCGAAGGCATGTCGCGTTTTGCCGAAAAGGAAGAGGACGGCGCGTCCATGATGCCGGCCGACGGGATGGCCTTTCATCCCATTGAATTATTTGCCCGGGCCTACGGGCTCAATTGAGTGCCCTAGGCTGGCACAACAGGGTTCAGGAAACAGCATGTCATCCAATAACAAGATCATTACCGCTGCCGATATTATGCCGATGGACGACTATGGCGCCTGTCGTAAGGAACGCCGGCTGGCGATGAGCGAGCAGAAGCGCGTGCGGCGGGTTGAGGTCGGGCCCTTCGCCACCTTCTATTTTGAGAATTTCGACACCATGTGGACCCAGGTGCACGAAATGCTGTTTATCGAAGGCGGTGGCGAGGCGCAGCTCGTCGAAGAGCTGGACGCCTACAACCCATTGATCCCTCAGGGGGCTGAGCTTGTTGCGACGTTCATGCTGGAAATTCCGGATGCATCTCGCCGCGACCGCGAACTGCGCCACCTCGGTGAGATCGAAATGGGCATATCACTGGATATAGGCGGCAATATTGTGGCGGCGGAACCGGTTGAGCCCGATGACGTGCGGATCACGCCAGACGGTAAAACCTCATCGATTCATTTCCTTCGTTTTCCGTTTCAGCCCGACCAGGTGGCCGCCTTCAAAGCAGACAACGCCAGGGTCGTTCTTTCCATCGACCACCCCAACTACGCTCATATGGCGGTGTTGCCGGAGGCTGCCCGCAGCGCGCTTGCGACAGATTTCGACTAGAGCGCCGCGCCCCCTCAGTTGCCGACCGATTCGCCGGCTAAGGCGCCAAAAAACTGGTCCTGGCGAATCCAGCCGCGCAGATTGTTGACCTCAAGTCGGCACCAGTTTTCACTACATGAAATGAGTTCCGCAAGCACGCCGGGTGACAGCCGGGCGAGGGGGCGGGCGTCATCATCCGGTTTGCTGCGCAACAGCCGCGCTTCAGTGATCAATGCGTTGCGCCGACCCGAAAGTAGCGATTGATGTACCCATCCGGTCGCTCCTTCGTGGTCTCGGACTCGTCGCCATTTATCGAATTCTGCTGTAATTTCAATGGGTAACCCCCGCTTGTGATAAACCCATTCAATCGGGTAGCGCCGGCCCGGGCCGGTACGCAAATTCACCTCGTTCGCTCGCAGTGAGACGAAACGCGGCACTTTGCGTTCAGTTTCGGCGGCGGTCAGGCCCGGCGCTCCAATGAGTGGAACAACTGTGGCTGAAGCCAAAATGGTCACGACAGCGAAGGCGGCGAGGTACAATCTCATTCAAGGTGATCCCGGTGCAGGCAAAGCTGGGCCATAATCGATCAGGTCTGCCATACTACAACAACCTTGGTCCGCTGGGCGCGATTGTCTCGCCCGGTATCCTTTGTTAAAAGACATTCGCCGCTCCGGTTGGTTTCGCCCTTTGCGCTCCCGGTGGCAGGAGGATAGATGTCTCGCACCAGCACAAAACCCCTGGTCATTGTTACCCGCCGTCTGCCGGAAGCGGTCGAAGCGCGGATGATGGAATTGTTCGACACCAGGTTGAACGAGGATGATCACGCGTTCACCCGTGGTGAGCTGGTTGCGGCGATGGAGACGGCCGATGTGATCGTGCCAACGGTCACTGACCAGATTGATGCCGACATGATCGCCGGCGCTGGTGACAAGCTGAAGCTTATTGCGAGTTTTGGCACTGGCGTTGACCATGTGGATACGGCAGCGGCGGTCAGCCGCAAGATCACCGTGACCAATACGCCCGGTGTCCTAACCGAAGACACCGCAGACATGACCATGGCGCTCATTCTCGCTGTACCGCGCCGGTTGGTGGAGGGCGAACGGCTCGCCCGATCCGGCGAATGGGTGGGCTGGGCGCCGACGGCGCTGTTGGGCCACCGCATTTGGGGCAAGCGCCTGGGCATTGTGGGCATGGGGCGTATCGGACAGGCCGTTGCGCGCCGGGCCCGCGGGTTCGGGCTTTCAATTCATTATCATAACCCACGGCGATTATCTGAAGGCGCCGAGGCCGACCTTGAAGCGACCTATTGGGAGAGCCTCGACCAGATGCTCGCCCGCATGGATTTCATTTCCATTCATTGCCCAAGTACACCGGCGACCTATCACTTGTTGTCGGCGCGCCGCCTGCGACTTATTCAGAAAACCGCCTACGTGATCAACACGTCGCGCGGCCATGCGATCGATGAGGCCGAGCTTGCTCGATTACTGGAAAACGGTGAGATTGCTGGCGCCGGGCTTGATGTCTATGAGCACGAGCCGGTGGTAAACCCGAAGCTCCTCAAGATGCAGAACACAGTGCTGTTGCCCCACATTGGCTCTGCGACCCTCGAAGGGCGCATCGATATGGGAGAGAAGGTGCTGATCAATATCCAGACCTTCGTGGACGGCCACACGCCGCCAGACCGGGTGTTGCCGCTGTAGCACCCTGACAGGCTTGCGGAACCTGCGCACGGGACGAGGAGTTTTACCTCGTCATGCGGTGCGGGCAGATGTCGTTCCGGCGTGGCTGGAGAGATCGGTAATTGTCGGGGCCACGCCACACAACGGACACTCAGGATCAGGCTTCACCCGGACCGAGCGAAACGTCGTGCCAAGGGCATCGTAAATCAGCAACTTGCCGGACAGACTGTCGCCAATTTCCATCAATTCTTTCAGCACTTCGGTCGCTTGTAGTGAGCCAACCGTACCAGCGATCGCGCCAAGTACACCGCCTTCCGCGCATGACGGAATCAGGTCAGGCGGCGGCGGTTCAGGGTGCAGGCAGCGATAGCATGGATGGCCGTCACCGAGATGCGCCTTGAAGGTTGCGACCTGTCCGTCGAAGCGGAGGATGGCGCCTGATACCAGGGTGCGCTTCGCCAGATAACAGGCGTCGTTGATCAAGAATCGCGTCGCGAAATTATCGCTACCATCGGCAACCAGATCGTAGTCGCTGATGATGTCCATTGCGTTGTCGATAGTCAGTCGCTCGGTATGTGCAACCACGCTGACATCAGGGTTCAGGGCCGCAATGGCCTCAACGGCGCTGTCCGTCTTGGCGCGCCCCAGCCCGGCTTCGGTATGGATGATCTGGCGCTGCAGGTTGGAGAGCGATACCGCGTCGTCGTCGATAATGCCAATGGTACCCACCCCGGCGGCCGCCAGATAAAGCAGCAGCGGCGAGCCGAGCCCGCCCGCACCCACCACCAACACTTTGGATGCCAGCAGCTTTGCCTGCCCGGCACCCCCCACCTCGTCCAGAATAAGGTGGCGGGCGTATCGCTCTATCTGTCGTTCACCAAAATGCATCAAACGCCTCAAACGCCGCTGAACAGATCCGTGGAAAGATAGCGCTCGGCAAAGGACGGCACGATCACGACGATGCGTTTGCCGGCCATGTCATCGCGGGCGCCGACTTCCAGCGCTGCAGCAATGGCGGCCCCGGACGAAATCCCCACTGGAATTCCTTCCATCCGGGCCGTCTTGCGGGCGGTTTCAAAGGCGGTTTCATTGCCGAT
>JABJCZ010000252.1 GCA_018668475.1 Alphaproteobacteria bacterium
CACTCAGTGCGCCTGTAACACTGGCCAGGGACCAGGCACCGGAGAGGTCGGAGAGTGCGACGAGTAAAGCGATACGTCGACGGGTGCGGCGCAATTCGCGGGAAATATCGTCATGGCCCAGCGTAAAGATCGATTTGTCGTGCAGCGGCGCCAGCACCTGGACAAGAGCCTCATCGGGGCCGTGGAGAGCCGCCAGCATAAGGACATCCGGTTCTTGCTGGAGCGCCTGGGTCAGAAACGGGCTGTTGCCAAATATCGCGCTGAGGAGGGCACTTCCGCCCGGATCGGATAACGCATCAGCAATAAACTGGATGCTACTGTCCGTATTGCCCTTGGCGCGTTCGATCCAGGCCGCAGTTTCCTGATCAGCCTTTTCTCCATTTGCGGGGAGCGGAATCGCCTCAACAGCTGATATAAAAGGAAGAATCGACATCGTCCGCACATTGCAATGGCGGCTAGCGCACATTAATTGTTGGCCTGCAACCCTGCGCGATGGACAGGGCTTGGTCAAGACAGGGAACTGAATGCAGCGCCCGGCATTAAAAATATCGGCCAAGCTTGTCGTTCACACGCTGGCGGCCATCTTTGGCAGCTTGTCCATCATCTTTGCTGTGGCGGCCTGGCGTCTGTCGAGCGGCCCAGTGTCGATTGCATTCCTTGAGCCTTACCTTGAGCGCGCCTTCAACGATGAAAATCTGGCGTATCGGGTTGAGATTGACGACACCATTCTGACGTGGGCCGGGTGGGACCGCTCGCTCGATATTCTGGCCCTCAACATGCAGGTGCTTACGCCGTCAGGTGACCTGATCGCGTCTGCGCCCAAAGTATCTCTTGAATTGAGTGGTGCCTCGCTGCTGGTCGGCACAGTTGCACCAACTAGCATCGAGTTGATAGGCGCGGACATTCGACTGGCCCGCTCGACAGAGGGTGTGATCAGTTTTGGCGTGGGTGATGCGTCAGTCCCTGGCTTGATCGACGACGATAACGAGAACAGGGAAGCTTTTTCAGCACTGATGGCCGACATGCTGCAAGGCCCACGAGAAGGGCATCCGCTCGCCAAGTTGCATCGGATCGCGTTACTTGACGGTGACCTGAGAATGAACGATCGCAGGCTCGGGTTGGAATGGCGCGCGCCGTCGGCAGATTTGGTCTTCGCAATTGAAGAGGAGGGTATTTTCGGCGACGTCGTGCTGGATGTTGATCTTGCGGGAGTCGGTGCGAGTCTCGCCGCCACGACCTTTTTTGACCGGGAAGATGAGCTGCTCCATGCCACAGTAAGATTTGCCAAAGTTGTGCCTGCGGAGCTTTCAACGTTGTCTCCCGCTTTCGCGGCGCTGGCAGCACTCGACGCCCCAACGAACGGCGTGCTGGAGGTCGTGACTGACAGTCAGGGGCGATTTGTCGAGCGGGTCGGGTTTGATATCAATGGTGGACCCGGCGTTCTGAATGCGCCTGAATTTGTTCCGACCGCGCGTCTGTTTGATCATTTCAAGGCCGTCGGAGACGTGGACCCAACCTTTACGCTGTTACGCCTCGATGACCTTTTTGTCGACGCAGGTGGCCCGTCTATTTCATTTGCCGGCCTTGTTGAGCAGGCCGCCAGTGGTGTTGGGATTAGCGGCGATCTGACGATTATCGATATGCCATTTGACGAGATGAAGGATTATTGGCCTGAGGAGCTTATTCCGCCCACGAGGTGGTGGGTGTTGAACAGGGTTTCGGCCGGGGTCATGCGCCGGTTTACGGCAGCGATTGATCTTGAACCAGGTGAATATCCGATTAAGCTCGGGGTGCCAATGCGGCCGGAAGCCGTGACGGCAGAATTTGAATTCGAAAACATTACGGTCGATTATCTAAATCCCATGCCGAAAATTGTCGGCGTGAATGGCACCGGCCAGGCCAATACCGATACGATGTTTATCGACATGTGGGACGGGCATGTTGGCAACATCAAAACGTCGCGCGGGCAGGCGACGATGTGGGATTTGACCGGCGCAAACCCGTCAGGCGCGATGACGGTCTCGGCCCATGCATCTGCGTCGGATGCCGCAGCGCTGATCGACAGTGACCCGCTTCGCCTGATGAGTGAAGTCAACATGCGGCCAGACCAGATCAGTGGAGAAATTGACGTTCATCTTGGTGTGCAATTTCCGCTGATTCAGGCAATAACCATCAACGAAATCGACGTGACCGCCATTGCACAGCTTCGAGATATTTCGGCGGACGTTTTAATGGTTGGCGGCTATCCGCTTAGCGGCGGAAATTTTGAGCTCAGTTTTGACAATGAAAAAATGCGGGTCGATGGCGAGGCAGAGGTTAACGGTATTCCGTCCAAGGTTGTGTGGCGCGAGAATTTTTTGGATGGCGCGCCGTTCCGCCGACGTTACGACGTCTCGGCAATATTGACTGACTCTATCCAGGCGCGGCTTGGCCTGAACCTGGCGCCCTATACTTCCGGTCCACTGGGCGTCGAGCTTGTGTTTACGGATAACGGCCCACAAGACAAACAGGCAGCGTTTGTCGTTGATGCGCGAGATGCCACGTTGCAATTACCCGAGCTGCATTGGGAGAAGTTGCCAGGCGAAAGTGCAATTTTGAAAATGCTGATGAATGTTCCGGATGGAGGCGCGGTCGATATTCTGAGTGCGGAACTGCGGGCTGGGGAGCTACGCGCCGAAGGGTCCGCGAAGCTGGCCGCTCAATACGCGGCATCCAACGAAATCAGTGGAGTGCAGTTTGAGGAAGCGACGCTAAACCGTCTGTTGTATGGCGACAACGACTTTGGTGCGACGCTCCGGCCTGATGCCGAAGGCGGCATGAGTATTACCGTGAAGGGGGAGAGTCTAGATCTCAGGCCATATCTTGAAGACCTGTTCGGCCAGGAGACCGGGACTTTGCCGCCGTTTGTCTTGGATTTTGACGTACAGCGCCTGATTACGCGGGCGAATCAACAGATAACAGGTGCGCGTGCGCGTGTCGTCAATACCCCCGACAGGCTAGAGTCAGCCTATCTGGAGGGGGCCTTGCCATCGGGGAAGGCACTGCGTGTTGTCCTCGAACCAAATGGACAAAAACGGCGCCTGCGGGTGATTTCTGACGATGCGGGTTCGCTCGCCCGGGCGTTCGATATTTACGACAATGCCATCGGCGGTGAGTTGCACATGGAGGTTGATCTGCATGACGACGAAGAACCTTTCAGGGTATCGGGCGGAGTCGACGTCAATGACTATCGCGTCGTCAACGCGCCCGTGCTGGCACAGCTTCTCAACATTGCATCGTTGACCGGAATTCTTGAATCTTTGCAAGAGGATGGTATCGCATTCTCGGTGTTGCGCTTTCCCTTCGAGATGAGTGAGGACGTCGTCGTGATCAAGGATGCACGCGCGAGCGGTACGTCGCTTGGGGTCAACGCTGATGGCCAAATTGATCTGGCGAAAAACGAAGCTAATATTCATGGCACGATCGTGCCGGCCTATGCCATCAACAGCGTCCTCGGCAACATCCCAATTATTGGTGAAGTGTTGGTTGGTGGTGAGGGCGAGGGAATTTTCGCAGCGACCTATACTGTCAGAGGCCCACTGGACGAACCGGTGATGACGGTTAATCCACTGGCAGCACTGGCCCCTGGGTTTTTACGCAATCTGTTTTCAGTATTCGACAGAGATGCTGTCACGCAGGAGGAAACTGTGCCGCCGTCAGGAAGTGATTCTAGTCGCTAGGTCGGTCACTGGACTCAGCTTCAAGCGGGACATCTTCCACCGATTTTTCACCCTGCAACGATAGGTCAAAGGCGCGCTCGAAAACGGCAGGCTCATGGGCGCCCGATA
This sequence comes from Alphaproteobacteria bacterium, assembly GCA_018668475.1. Lineage (GTDB taxonomy): Bacteria > Pseudomonadota > Alphaproteobacteria > UBA828 > UBA828 > JABJCZ01. The sequence continues at coordinate 3,828 of JABJCZ010000252.1, forward strand.
CCGCATATTTCTTGTCGAAAATGAAGCACGGCACACCTTTTACACCCATTTGGTTGGCGGCTTGGCATTCGGCCAGAATTTCGTCTTTTTGTTCGTCGCTGGCCAGAAACGTGACGGCCTCGGATTTTGACAGTTGAGCTTCTTCGGCAATTTCCGCCAGCACGTTGATGTCGCCGATGTCCACGGCGTTTTCGAAGTAGGCAACGAACAGGGCGCTGACCAGTTCATCTTGGCGCCCATGCGCGGCACTCCATCGGATCAACCGATGGGAATCAACAGTATTGGGTGTGCGAACCATACGATCGAACGCAAAATTGATTCCTTCGGATTCGCCGGCTTCCGTGACCCGCTGGTAAATTTCGCTGGCTTGCTCGGGAGAACCAAACTTCGAAACGAGGTACTCGTTGCGATCCATGCCGTCGGACGGCATGTCAGGGTTCAGCTGATAAGCTCTCCAGTCAATTTCCGCAGAAATTTCGGGCCGATTCGCCAGAGCGCGGTCAAATCGCCGTTTGCCGATGTAGCACCACGGGCAAATGGTATCCGATACAATATCTATCTGCATGTTCGGCATTATAGCGCCTTACCGCGAGGGCCGCGACCGCTCCTGACGAAATCGTGACGATATTGAAGGGAGGGCTCAGGCGGCCTGGCTGGTTGCGGCCGACGCGACGGCGCGCTCCAGGAGTTCTGCACCTGTATCACCTGGCCGAAATTCGGCGCTGCCAATTTCCGGGCGAATGGCTACAGGCATGTTGGTGCCACTGACCGCAAATTCGGTGAACGAGATCACACCGATCACGCGTTGCATGGTTACGGCAGTCGCCTCAAGAGCACTCTCGGGCAGTACAACCGCAATTCTGTTTTCGCCGAGCAGGGCGCAGAGGTCCTCGCCACGTACCAGCTGTGAGACAATAGTTGCGACTTGGCGGAACAACGAATCGACTGATTTGGCACCGGAGTCCTTCGCCATACGCTCCATTCCTGGCAGCGAGATAGCCATTATGGACAGGTTTTTGTCCCAACGGAATGCGTCTTCAGTCAACTGTTCAAGGTGCTTGGTGAGAAACTCTTCGGAATACAGTCCGGTCGCCGAATCATGCGCATTGTCGGTCAATTTGGCACGGTAGGCAGTCAGCATGTGACTGCGCATTCGCTCCTGCCGGGTCATGATACCGATCCGGGCGTGAAGTTCAGCCTTGTCTAGCGGTAACCGCATGACTTCGCTGGCACCAGCGCGATACGCCGCCGCTTCTTCGCCGTTCGGAGAGTTGGGCGGCAGCACGACAAGAACAGGCATATGGAAGAGTGCCGGATTGCGGCGTAGGTCGACACAGGCATCAAGCATGCCGCGTGGCTCGCCATTCAGGACGACGCACTCTGGCCGCTCTGATACGAGCCGCTCGAGAGCGGGAGAGATTGCGGAAATGGAATCCACCGTGGCGAATTCAGCGAGCTGCGCCGCCACGACTGACGTTGCGTCGCCGAGATTTATTTGCATAACGACTGGCGCTGAATCGTCGGTCCGGGTGGGGTCGATTGCCTCATCAACCGGCACATTGCCTAGTTCCTGCAATGTAATTTCACGACGCTGCAATTCGGACTGCATCGTTTTCAGGCGCAGCGCGGCAGTCATATGCGTAAAAAGGTCGTCCTCATCAATCGGGACGGGGATAAATCCGTCAATCTGTGCCGACATCGTATCCGACCATGTCGGAAGGTTGCCTGCCGGAACAGCAAGTAATATGGGTGTGTGCCGGGTCGTCGCGTCGGCGCGGAGATCAGCTACAATTTGTTCCGTCGATAGATCACCAAAACTACAGCCCAAAACGACGACATCTGGCCGTTCGGAACGGGCTCGGGCGACAGTTTCTTCTCCAGACATTTCCAGCAGATTTACGAAACCGCGCGCACGCAGTTTTCCGCTTACGTCATTGATGGTTTCTACGTCACCGTCGGCAACGAGAACGCGTGTCATTCTAGTCATTCAGGCCCCCAAAACCCGTTAATTGCCAAATGTTAACGCGGAGTTGACTAAAATTCTCTTAATCCGAGCTGGTCTGAATACCTCGGTTCAGCCGGCGAAATTGGCTTGGCAAAACCGGCACCTGAAGATATTGAGCGTTTTATTGTTTGCGCGTCGCACTGTATTGATGCCGCAGTATCCAACGAGAACTTGCCGATCTGGCCATAGCCGCACCCAAAGGAAACCGCAGAATGAACCCCGCCATTGATTTCAGCCTGTCCCCGGATGTTGAGCGTATCCGCCAGAAGGTTCGGACATTTGTCGCCGAAAATTGCCTGCCCTTAGAGGCTGATCGAGCCAATTTTGATGATCACGAAAACATTTCGATGGATGTGTTGGAGAAACTGCGCCGGAAAGCGAAAGACGCCGGCCTCTGGGCACCTCAAATCTCTGAGAGCCTTGGCGGTATGGGGTTGTCGATGACGGCCCAGGCGGTTGTCTATGAAGAGGCTGCCTATTCTATCTTCGGGCCACTGGCGATTAATTGTTCTGCCCCTGATGACGGCAATATGCGTCTGCTGATGATGGTTGGCACCGATGATCAAAAGGAGCGTTGGTTGAAACCCATTGTCGACGGTCGGGTGCGATCATCCTTCGTGATGACGGAGCCGCATCCCGGTTCTGGATCCGATCCTGCCGGCATGATGCTGACGAAAGCGGAAAAAAAGGGCAATTCGTGGGTCATCAAGGGGCGCAAATGGTTCATTACCGGTGCCGGTGTGGCGGAGCATTTTATCATCATTGCGCGAACATCCGACGATCCCCGAAACGGGTTGAGCGCCTTCATTTTCCATCGCGATCAGCCGGGTTGGCGCATTACACGCAAAATACCGATCATGGGACCTGAGGAGCACGGAGGACATTGCGAGCTGGAGTTCGACGGCCTCGAAATTCCCGAACGGGACGTCCTGATGAATATTGGCGACGGCATGCGGGCAACACAGATCAGGCTTGGCCCGGCACGATTGACCCATTGCATGCGGTGGCTGGGTATGTCGCGCCGTGCAATGGACATTGCGGCCGACTATGTGCGCGTACGCAAATCATTTGGCGATGTCCTGGCAGATCACGAGGGCGTCCAGTGGATTCTCGGCGATGCGGCGATGGATATTCATATGGGCCGATTGGCGACGATGTTTGCGGCGTGGAAACTTGATCAGGGTGGCCGGGCGCGTAAGGAAATTTCCATGGCGAAAGTGCAGG
>JABJCZ010000253.1 GCA_018668475.1 Alphaproteobacteria bacterium
CTGCGGTTGTGCTCATCAATCGCCCAGCCAACGCCGTCTTCGGCCAGACCAAGAATCTTGATCCCACCGCTCCAGGTGCCATCCTTGGCAGACTGAAAGGCGTCATAGACTGCAACGTCAACACGCTTGACCATCGACGTCAGCATCGTACCCGGATGCATGTAGTTCTGGTTGCTGTCAACGCCGATGGCAAACTTACCTTCGTCCTTGGCAGCTTGATAAACGCCAACACCGGTACCACCCGCTGCCGCGTAGATCACGTCAGCGCCGCGATCAAACTGACTGCGCGCCAATTCTCCACCCTTGGTCGGGTCGTTCCAGGCCGACGGCGTCGTGCCGGTCATGTTCTGGAATACTTCGACGCGGCTATTGACGTATTTCGCACCTTCAACAAACCCCAGCGCAAATTTACGGATCAACGGGATATCCATGCCACCAATAAACCCAACCTTGCCAGTCTTCGACGTCAGCGCCGCCGCCATACCAACGAGGAAGGAGCCTTCATGCTCCTTGAAAATGACAGACTGCACATTCGGCAGATCCACCACCATGTCGATCAGGGTGAATTTTACGTCAGGAAATTCTTTGGCAACCGTTTCAACGGCGCCGGCCTGCGCAAAACCCATTGCGACAACAATGGTGGCACCACGGCGGGCCATGTTGCGCAACGCCTGCTCGCGCTGCGACGGATTGGTAACCTCGAACTCGCGATACCCGTCGCCCGAATCACCTTTGAACTTTTCGGCTCCGTTATAAGCCGCTTCATTGAACGACTTGTCGAACTTGCCGCCCATATCAAAAACGATAGCCGGGCTGAAATCAGCCGCCATCGCAACGCCGGAAAAGCCCAGCACAATCGCGGACAGGGCCGCGACAAATAAACGCCTCATGATCGTACCTCCCAAATCGTTGCCTTACCGGTCTCATGCCGGTCGATCTGAAAGATTAGCGGATATTCATCCCACCCGGCGAGTCAATTCCTGACCAATTGGACAAAACTAGATTTGTGACCCAAACCCTCTCAATGGCATGTTCGCCGGCCGATGAAGCCAATTATCAGAAGGGTATTTCGCCTCTCTATCAATGACATGCAGGGTGTAGGCGTGTCGGGATCGAATGGAACGGTTTGCCCGACTGCCGTGAGGAAGACTGCCATCAAGCACGACCACGGTGCCGGCCCTGACCTCGAGCGGCACGAAATCCTCATTCCGCCAGGCAACGTCATCCATTTCGTCAAAGAATGTCGCGCCCCCGGCACCGCGCTTGAAGCGACGTTTCAGGCCGTGCAGGTGCCCGCCGGGAAGTGCCCACAAACACCCGTTCTCGATATCCGCATCTTCAAGCGCGACCCATAGACCAATTGCCGAAACAGGGTCGGTATACAGAAATGTCGCATCCTGATGCCAGACAACCTCACCACCGATGGATGGTTGCTTGAAAATGTACATGGACTGCAGCAAAAGCGGCTCGGCGACACCCAGTGTTGTCACAATGTCTTCAAAAGCCGATGACCGTGAAAATGGGGCGAATACCGGATCAAGATCGTGCAGCGCGTGGCCAATCTTGTTGATCGCGCGTGACTTGGGGACCTGCAGGGCGCCTGTCGCATCAAATGCCTCCTCTTCGAAAAAGCAGCGCACCGCGCCGCCCGATTCCAGAAAATAGAGATCAGTCGCCTGCTGCTGATTGGTCGTCGAGAAAATTGACGCCACATCATCCGGCTCAAAGGCGGCAACAAGCGCGTCGGCCTGATGGCGCAAGGCAGCACAGGTCACCGGGTCCACCAGATCAGAGAGCACCAGATATCCATCCCGCCGGAAGGCGTCTGTCTCGTTCGCGTTCAATTTCATTGCTCGCGGCTCGCTCCTACCCGCCAAATATGTCGCCCAAAACAACGTAGTTCGCGATGGCCACGCCGTCACCCCGGGACGGCCCCCGCTCCCTACGTAAGCCGCATACACGAAAAGCCTCATTTCCTATTTGTTCGAACAAGTTGATCGAGATCAAGGACGCGTTTGACTGCAGGTCCAGACTGCCCAGTGAGAACGTGTATTTCGACTATCCGAACGAGCAGTTTCGTGACCAGACTATTCCGACATACCCCGCGCCATTTACGCTTTAGGTCCGTCCTGGGGTTGATCCTTCTTGGGCTGCTGGTCATTGGTATTCACCTTGTTCCGAGTTCGGCGAACGCTGCTGCCAGCCTCGAAACAGCCCTCAAGAAAAATCCTGCTGGCGACATGGTGCCCGGCGCGGACCGTTA
>JABJCZ010000254.1 GCA_018668475.1 Alphaproteobacteria bacterium
CCAGCCGATAGCTGAGCGAATTAAAACATTCCCGTTATTGACCTTGATCAAGGGCCGCAGGTGCGCCGCCCTTTAGGTTGCGCAATGCGAACGGCGTCCGACCTCCGTTTTGCGCGAGTGCGCTAGAGCCCTCACATGATGCGTACTCGTTCCTCAATCTGAGCGAAGGAATCTGCGGTCATGGTGAAAATCGAATGCGTTGTTGACGAAGGAATTTATCTCGGCGAAGGCCCAGTCTGGGATGCCGAGGACGGTATGGTCTACTGGGTCAATATCAAGGGCCCGACGATCTGGGGCTACAACCCCTCAACCAATAGCACCCGCAATTGGACATTACCCAAGGATGTGACGTCGGTCTTCCGACGCCAGCAGGGAGGACCCGGTGCTGCGGTGATAACGCTGGCGGATGGGTTTTATTTTTATAATCTCGAAACCGAAGCGCTCGACCTTATTGCCAAGGTCGATGAAAACGAGCCCCGCACCCGCATGAACGATGCCAAAGTTGATCGGCGCGGACGGCTGTTTGCCGGTGGCGAGGATGAGCCGGAAGAGTTTGAAATCAGCGGACTGTGGCGCCTCGACCCGGACCTGACCGTAACCAAGGTCGAAAGCGGCATCGTCTGCAATAACGGGCCGTGCTGGAGCCCGGACGACAAAACCTTCTATCACACCGACACGTTCAAGGACGAAATCTACGCTTACGATTATGACATCGAGACCGGCAACATCAGCAACAAGCGGGTGTTCATTTCGACGAAGGACGAGCCTGGCGTTGCCGACGGCTCGACGGTGGACGCGGAAGGGTATTACTGGAACGCACAGATCATCGGTGGCCAGCTGGTGCGCTATACGCCAGAGGGCGAAGTTGACCGGCGCATCCAGATGCCGGTGCGCAATATCACCAGCGTCATGTTTGGCGGCGAGAACCTTGACGAAATTTACGTCAGTTCCATGGCTCGGGTAGACCATCCCGGCAGCGAGGACTTTTTCATCAAGGAAGACAAACCACAGCCCCAGGCTGGCGGCCTGTTCAGAGTTACTGGCACAGGCATCAAAGGCCTTCCGGAGACCCGCTTCGCCGGTTAAGCCTGCCTAATCGGCCAAACTCGGCTGACCTACCTGCCAGATAAAGCGGCGCGCGCTCGCCCTCCCGCGGTGCGCGCCGCCGGCACGCCCGCCAGGGCAATGTTGATGCCGCCGCCACAATCGCCCAAGATCGCCCAAACGGCGGGAGATGTAGCAATGGGCGCAATCAGGCAAAAAACAGTCATCACTTTTCCGATGGATGGCAGGGCGATTAGCCATGCACACACCGAGGCCAATGCCGACGAACGCACCATGGCTACCGATGAGCCGGTTGAGCGTGGTGGCACTGGCCTTGCACCAACACCAACCGAAGCGATGGTCGGCGCATTGCTCGGCTGCATCAACGTGATCTCACATCGCATCGCGGAACGCATTGGCATTTCGCTGATCGACATGACCATGCAGGCGGAATGTGATTTTGATCGGCGTGGCGTGCTGCTGCAGGAACAGGCGCTAATTCCCTTTCCTGAAATTCGCGTAACCATCAACGCGATCTCTGACGGCTCTGGTGCGCAGCTCGCGCAACTGGAATCCGAGCTGGCCATGTTCTGCCCGCTCTCCAACACCATCCGCCAGTCCGGTACACGACTGGTAGAAACCTGGAACATCACCCCGGCCTGAAAAGCACCTCAAAGATGCGCACCACCAAACTGCACAACGAGTTTCATGCTGTCGATATGGCGGACGGCTGGCATACGCCGCCGGGCTACCCTGCCGGCGTTGAACAGAAAATTCTCTCGGGCACCCTCGATGAAGTGGCCCGCACCGGCGACCGCACCCGGCTGCTACGTTTCCAGCCCGGCGCCAGCACCACGGCGCCCATCGAGCATGACTACTGGGAGGAGGTCTATGTCATCTCAGGTAAAATGACCGTCGGCTTCGATGAAAACGGTAACGGCGGCGAGACACACATGGTCAACACCTACGCCTGCCGCCCGCCCCACACACTCCACGGCCCCTTCCGCTCACCGGGTGGCTGCACGCTGCTTGAGGTCCACTTCTACGACGAGAAGTGAGTTTGGCCCCTACTCCCAGGCAAAGGGATTTTGGGTTCAGTCTCCGCCCTGGCCGTCCCAGTCAGGCTGGACCACAGATGTGTCTTCAGCGAAGGGGTTTTTGATCGGGCCGCTCTTCTTTGATTTGTTCTTGCCGTCTTTGGAGAACGGGTTCCAGGTTTGTTTGGAATCAGTTGGCGCGCCGGTCTTTTCCCCGCCGCCCTCGCCAAATACGCCGCGCATGCATTCCTCAAACGCTTCAAAAGTCGCGAAGTCGTCCGGGTCGCATGGTGTATTTGGATCCTCCAGAGTTGCGAGTTCCAGATCAAGCGCGGTCAGGCGGTGTTCAAGTTCCACCCCGCGCTGCGCCAGGGCCTCATTTTCAGCATCAATCTCGACCCCCTGTCGCACCAGCTCCGCTTGCTGTTCGTCGGCGTAGTTAATCTCTGCCTCAGCAGCCAGATAGTCCTGCTCGATGACCAACACATCCTGTTGCACGCCAGTTAGCCGCTGGTTCCATGAATCTGTGCGACCTTTCAGTTCCTCGTTGCGGGAATTGAAGTCACTCGCCCATGACACACACGTGTTGTATTGCGCCTCCGGCAAAGAGCCCGTGCAACTCGCATCGTAACTGTCACTCTCTTGATTGATGGCAGCAAGTTCCGCATCAAGTTGGGGGGACTCTACGTCAATCGCTTGTTGTTTGATTTCCACCTGTTCGATCCGCCGGTCTATCTGCTTCAGGGTGTCTGCGGCGACAGATTTACGGCCTTCAAGGCTGCCGAACTCGGCCTCCAGGCTGGCTAGGCGATCAGTGTTGGCGTTGAACTGCCCTTCTAGCTGGTTCATTTCGATTTGAACCTGTTTGCGCTCGGCCAAAACATCCGATGCCGTGCGTTCTGCGGCATGCGCCGCTCGTTGTGCGAGGGCGCTCGCAAAGACGATGACGATCGCGAACATCAGGCCGCAAACCGCCGCCAGCGCAACCCGTCTATTCAGCGATACAACAATCGTCTGGTCGTTCAGTCGTGTGCCAGGACGCATCATGGCTTGCCTCCCGCGATGCGGGCTCGATGGTCTATGAGCCGAACACCGCCATCTTGCGTTTACGCCGACTTCAACACCTCATCCACCGCCATCCTCTGCCAAAACGGGGGCCGGTTACAATGGAAATCGCCTGCACGCGGCCTGTGGGTGACCCGAACTCAGCCTCTCGCGCATCCAATATCAGCTCGTTGCGCGGCCCCGCGACACGGCGCACCGAGCGGCTATACTACCCCGGCGACACACAATAGGGAGACACGCGCCATGGCCTTTGCGGAATTGAACGGGGTTGTCCTGCACTATGCGGACGAAGGGCCACGCGATGCGCCGGTGATCGCGTTTTCCAATTCGCTGGGCACCGATTTTCGCATCTGGGATGGTGTGGTCGAGGCGCTTGGCGAACAATTTCGCACCATACGTTATGACAAACGCGGGCACGGGCTGTCGACCTGCCCGCCCTCGCCCTACACGATGGATGAGCACGTTGGTGATTTTGCCGCCCTGCTCGACCATGTGGGGGTAGGCAAGGCGATTATTGTTGGGCTTTCGGTCGGCGGGTTGATCGCTCAGGGGCTGACGGCCGCACGGCCGGGCCTCGCCCGCGCCGTGGTGTTGTGTGACACCGCCCACAAAATTATGACCGATGACATCTGGAACCAGCGCATTGCCGCCGTCGAGGCTGATGGGTTGGAAGCGCTGGCCGATGGCACAATGGAGCGCTGGTTCTCCAACGGTTTTCGCGCGACGGAAATCGCCGCCCTCGCCGGCTCCCGCAACATGCTGGTGCGCACGCCGGATGCCGGTTACGTCGGCACCTGCGTCGCCATTCGTGAAACCGATTACACCGACGTTGCCAAAGCCATCAACGTGCCGGTTCTATGTGTGGTGGGCGATGAGGACGGTGCAACGCCACCCGATGTCGTGCGGGCGACGTCCGAGATTATTCCTGGCGCCAAGTTCATCATCATTGAAGGCGCCGGGCACCTGCCTTGCGTTGAAAAGCCAGCCACGCTGGCAGGGCACATTACGGAATTTCTGAGCGCAAGCAGCGTCGTCTAACAGATTAACAAGACCAAACTGCCTCAGACGTGCTGCCCACCGTTGACGTGCAGCTCACCGCCGGTGATGTAGCTCGACGTATCGGCGCAGAGGAAATAGATCGCGGATGCGACCTCGGCCGGTTGGCCAAAGCGCCGCATGGGGATGTCGTCCACCATTCCACTAGCCTGCGGTGAGAGAATGGGAGTCTCGATCTCACCCGGTGCAATCGCATTGACCCGCACGCCGGAGGGTCCGAAGTCAGCCGCCATTTCGCGGGTCAACGAGGCCAGGGCCGCCTTGGATGTCGCATAGGCGCTACCAGCAAAGGGATGCACCCGCCCGCCGGCAATCGACGTGACATTGACAATGGCACCCGGGCCACGCTTGAGCTCTTCCATCAAGCCCCGCGCCAGCATGAGCGGCGCATAGAAGTTGACCTGAAAAACCTCGTGCCATGCCTCCAGACCGGTCTCAAGGGAGCCGAGGCGATTGCCATCTTCTGCCTTGGGCGAGATGGCCGCATTGTTGATCAGCGCATCCAATGTGCCGCCATCGAGGCGAGTGCTCATTTCCGCAATGGCGCGATCCGTATCTGCCGCATCGGAAAGATCAACTTGAATATGATCTTCCTCACCAGCCTCCCACGGGCAATTCTCGGAAAATGGCTGGCGTGAGCACGTAATCACTCGCCAGCCCGCCGCGCTGAAGCGCTTGACAGTCGCATGCCCGATACCCCGGCTGGCGCCGGTCAGGATCATAGTCTTGCGTTCCTGCTTGCGGCGGTCGTGCGTTCTGCGGTTTTTTTCGGCGGTGGCCAAGAGGTGCTCCTGCGATGCCATTTCGGTTACCCTATAAGCTCCGCACGGTGCTCCTTAAGGGTGTCAGACGCAAGGCGTTTCATCCTCGCCCTGGCCTGATGCAACCTCTGCCGAAGAAGCCGCATCGCCAACCGGAACAAAAAAGGGGCTGCGCCATCGCTGGCGCAGCCCGTCTTGCTTGATGGGAATTGAGGTATCGTTCGGGTTATGCCGCCCGAACGTTATTGAGAAATTTGTCCACCTCATCCTTCAACAGATCAGACTGGGATCGCAGATCATTGGCGGCACCCAGCACCTGAGCCGCCGCCGCACCAGATTCATTCGCTGCTGACGACACAGACTCGATCGTTGCCGATACCTCCTGCGTTCCCTTGGCCGCCTGCTGAGCGTTTTTCGAGATTTCAACGGTCGCCGAATCCTGTTGCTCTACAGAAGCTGCGATGCTGCCGGTGATCACGTTGACGTCACCAATCGTTTCGGCAATTTTCTCGATGGCGCTCACCGTATGGTCCGTTACGGACTGCATTTCACTTACCTGTTCGCCGATCTCACTGGTTGCACGCGAAGTCTGATTAGCGAGTTGTTTGACCTCGTTAGCCACCACGGCGAAACCCTTACCGGCCTCACCGGCACGCGCAGCCTCAATGGTGGCATTAAGAGCCAACAAATTTGTTTGCGATGCAATATCGTTGATCAGGTCAATAACCTGACCAATTTTTTGAGACGCATCCGCCAGGCTCTGCACTGCCTGCGTTGTGTCCGTCGCGCCGTCCTGGGCGCTTTTCACTGTTTCAGTGGATCTCGCGACTTGCGAGGCGATTTCACGGATCGAACTGGAAAGTTCCTCCGACGCAGCGGCGACCGTGCCCACATTGGAAGATGCCTGTTCGGATGCCGAAGCCACCGTGAGCGCCTGCGAGCTGGTCTCCTCGGCGGATGCCGCCATCATCTCAGCGGATGATTCGAGCTGACTTGCGCCAGCGGAGACAGCCTCCAGAATCCCGCTTACGGCATCTTCAAGATTGTCCGCCATGGTAAGCTGGGCTTGGCGCCGCTCTTCGCGGGCTTGCGCCCGTTCAGCCGAGCGTTCTTCCTCCAACAGCTTAAGCGCAAGTGTCTTTTCCTTGAACGTTTCGAACGCGACGGCGACCCGGCCAATTTCATCGCGGTTACGCACGTTGACTGTGACCGTCGTATCACCCTCAGCCAGCCGATCCAGTGCATTGGTAACGAGATTGAGCGGCCGCGAGATTACAAATCGTGAAAACAGAAACGCCAGGAGCAGGCTCACAACGGCTGCAACAGCCGCAATGATCGTGAGCATCTGAAGCGCCTCTTCCTCATGCCGGGCCGCATTTGAGGCTGAGGTGTGCGTGAACGCCTCAAGCTCGGTGACCAGCGCAATAAGTGCAGTATCAAGTTGGTCTACTTCCGCTTCGATAGTTGCAGCCAAGGCAATGGCGCGGCCTGTCTGGCCCGCAATCAGGAGAGAAAAGGCTTCCTCAGCGTGAGTATCGAAGGCGGCGTGTGTGTGCTCAATTTCCGTCATTAATGTCAGCACATGCTCGAACTCAGATTTTGCTGTCTCGCTGGACGCGTGCGCAATGGCATTGTCTGCGAGTTGCTCTGCTAGCAAAATTTCGCTGTTCACCTTGATGTTAAATTCCCGAAATTCACTTGTTTCGTGCTCAAACAAGGCAACCGCATGGGCGTCGGTCTGCATTTCTTCTCCGAAACGAATTGCGCGCTCCAGATGAATAGCCTGTTCCAACTGATGCACCGTCACTTTCGTCACGACTTCAGTCAGCGGAATATCCTGATTGGCGATCTCCGAGATTTCCTTGCCTATGGAATTGATCTGGATAATCGCGACAAGCGCGACTGCAATTGTAAACGCGACGCAGATGGAAGCGATCACCATCAATTTGGCAACGACCGGAAATTGCCATTTGCCGGCATTACCCGTTTTGCCGGTACTAACAGTGTCGTCGGCAATGTCGTCAGCAGTGTCGTCAGCAATCGAATTGCTCATTGGCTCATTTCCCTCGCAGAAATATTGTTCCCTTCCACCCCGGAACGTCCGATACGGATCGCTCACCCCTCCAGGCACGATCCCACCGTTCGAGGGCGGAACATAAAATGTCATTTCCGGTCGCTACATCCGGTATCGCCCATCAAACACGTAGGGTATTAAATGTACGTAAATTCCACGTAAATAGGGATTAACCGATATACGCGCCAAACGGTGGCAGGCACATATATGATTGCGAACCGACGGACGAAAACTGAGAAAATCCGACCCGGCATCCTGTTCGGTTCCCTGCCAAGGAGACCTGCATGCAACTGTATATCGATCAAATGGCCTCGCCACTCGGCAAGCTACTTGTCGTGGCCAGCGAAACCGTGGTCTGTGCCGTCAAATTTGACGATGCCGAAGGCCCGCTAGTTTCGGCGCTGCAAAAGCGCTTCGGACCGCAATTATCGTTGCGTGAAGCAGACGATCCACTAGCCGCCTGCTCCGCCCTCACCGACTACCTAAATGGCGATCTCACAGCGGTCGATACATTGCCGGTCGATGGCGGTGGCACGCCGTTTCAAGCCAGGGCCTGGGCCGCGTTGCGCGAGATCCCTGCCGGCACGACGGAGAATTACGGCCAGCTTGCCGCCCGGCTTGGCAAACCCACGGCGAGCCGCGCCGTAGGTGCCGCCAATGGGCGCAATCCCATTAATATTATCGTGCCTTGCCACAGAGTGATCGGCGCAGATGGTTCGCTCACTGGCTATGGCGGCGGGCTATGGCGTAAACGCTGGCTGCTTGCGCATGAGGGAACCTTGCCGCCAGAAACCGGCGAACTGCCACTTTGACGCACGTA
>JABJCZ010000255.1 GCA_018668475.1 Alphaproteobacteria bacterium
ATGGTGGTGTGCCCGTCATGCCCGCACGCATGCATTTTGCCGTCGTGCGTTGACTGGTAGTCGAGCCCGGTTGTCTCCTGCAAGGCGAGCGCATCCATATCAGCCCGGATGGCAATGGCCGGGCCATCGCCCGTGCCCTTCAACGTGCCGACGACACCCGTAACCGCAAGACCTTCGTGAACCTCAATCCCGAACTCCTTGAGCTTGGCCGCAACCACCTTGGCCGTGCGATGCTCTTCAAAGGCAAGCTCGGGGTGAGCGTGAATATCCTGTCGCCATTCCGCCATTTCGGGCTTCATATCGGCGATACGGTTGTTAACGGGCATGGCTGCATGTCTCCTGAGTGTGCGCTTGCGAGGGTGCAACCTAACACCCACATTGTGAGCTGCCCAAGCAGAGAGGAGAAAATTTTGTGACCCCGTTCATGGACATTACCGCGGAAGCCACGCGTCGACGTGGCGGCGCGGCCGCATTGAAAAAAGTGATGCCTGAGGTCAACGCCGCGAAAGCGCTAATAAGCATGAGCGATGATCGCTATTTATCGCGCATGTCGTTCCGCGTGTTCGCGTCCGGGCTGCGGCATTCCATGGTCGAGAAAAAATGGCCTGACTTCGAAGATGTCTTTCTCGGTTTTGAGCCCCGCCGCGTGCGCGCCATGAGCGACGAGACGCTGGAAGGGCTGCTCAAGGAAACACGGATTATCCGCCATTGGGGCAAAATCAAAGCGACCCGCGCAAACGCTGCTGCTATGTGCGATATCGCCGGCGAATTTGGCAATTTCGGTACCTGGCTCGCCGCCTGGCCCGAGAGCGATATCGTCGGGCTGTGGGAAGAGATCAAACAGCGCTTCTCGCAAATGGGCGGCATGTCCGGCCCCTACTTCTTACGGATGATAGGCAAGGACACCTTCGTACTCACCAGCGACGTCGTGCGAGCGCTGAACAAATGGGGCGCTTATGATGGTGATCCCAAAGGCAAACGCGCCAAAGTGGCGGTGCAGGAAGCCTTCAACACTTGGGCCGACGAGACGGGCCGGCCGCTCTGTGAACTCAGCCGAATTCTCGCGCTGTCAGTTGATTGACCGCACATTCAATTAACGACAACGTAAATCTCAGCGCGTAGGCTCGCCCCGTTTTTCGATACGACCCAACGCGGTGGAGAGACGACCCGGCATGTCCGATACCGGACAGGACATAACCCAACAGACCCTGGCGGAAGCCGCCCGCCTGCTCGGCGCAGGCGCGCTGCCGGCCGCCCGTGACGTGCTGGATGCCCTGCTAGCCGAGCGACCGGACGAGCCACAAGCACTGCACATGCGCGGGGTCGTCGCTTTACAACAAGGTGACAAAGCCGCCGCCGAAACCTTGCTCGAACGCGCTGCAAAATTGCGCGATGGCGACCCGCAAGTGCTTAACAATCTCGCCAATGCGCAGGTCGCAATGGGTAAGTGGGAGGCGGCGGAGGCGACGCTGGAACGGGTTATCGCGCTCGCACCGGACTATGCCGGGGCGCACTACAACCGCGCCAACATGCGGCGTGAGCACGGCAACACCGAAGCGGCAATTACCGGCTGGCGAGTGGCTCTCAAGCTGCAGCCTGATTTTACGCTGGCCCGCGCCCAGCTCGCCCTCGGCTTGCTGGAAACCGGCGACATGACGGCGGCCCGGGATGAAGCTCGCGCGACCCTCGCTGGCGCACCCGGCATGGCTCAGGCCCATGGCGTGCTGGCCGCCGCATTGCTGGCGCTTGATGACTGGCACGGGTCCGTGGCCGCAGCCCGCGATGCCATTGCGGCTGATGGCGGGACGGCCTGGTATCACCTGACCCTTGGCAATGCGTTGCTGGCCGGCAATGACTCTGAAGCGGCAGGGGAAGCACTAGAACAGGCGGTCCAACTGGCCCCCACTTTGGCTGAAGCGCACAATAGTCTTGGGGTCGCGCTGATAGACACGGGCGCGGTGACAGAGGCCGAAGCGCCGCTCCGCCAAGCCATAGAACTGAACCCGAGCCTCGCCATGGCCCATGGCAACCTCGGTCGCCTGTATACCTTGCGAAATGAGGCAATTGCGGCGGTAGATTGCTGTCGGCTCGCGGTTGAGCTTGCTCCAGCAGTCGCCGCAAACTGGGTCAATCTCGCCGCCGCGCTGACAATCCATGCGCAACCCGTCGAAGCCTTGCGTGCCACTGATCGCGCCCTTGAACTGGATCCAGATTCGGTGGACGCGCTGAACAACAAGGCGGGCGCGCTCGACACGCTGGGGCGAAGCGCCGAGGCGATTGCAACATTTGACCGCGCCATCAAGCTCGCGCCTGACCATGCCGAAGCGCATTTCGGCCGCGCGCTCGCTTGGCTTGGCCTTGGCAATTACGAAGACGGGTTTGCCGATTACGAATGGCGCCTGAAGCTCCCCTCGGCCGCCATCAGCCAGACCAGGGTGCCAACCTGGGACGGGTCACCGCTGGAGGGGCGCACACTCCTGCTGCACGCTGAGCAGGGATTTGGTGACACGTTGCAATTTGTGCGATTTGCTACCGAGGCCGCCAAACGCGGCGGCAAGGTGATCCTCGCGTGCCAGCCCGATCTCACGTCGTTGCTAAATGGTATCGAAGGTGTGTCACAGGTTGTGCCGATGACGGACCCGCCGCCGGTCTTTGATACCCATGCCCCGCTCGCCAGCCTCCCTCATCTGTTCGGTATCACGCTGGATACGGTGCCCGCCACCACCCCCTATGTGCCGGTGCCAGAGGCGTGGCCACTTGAAGGGCCGGCGGAACGGCCCAACGCCCGGTGTAAAGTTGGCCTGGCCTGGACCGGCGGCGGCGACAATCGCATCAACCGGCGCCGCTCCTGCCCGCTGGAGGCGATGGCACCGTTGCTGCAATTACCTGACATCGCCTGGTACAGTTTGCAGGTCGGCCCGCGCAGTGGCGATTTACAAACGGTGCCGGCGGCGACACAGGTCACCGACCTCTCCCCCCGCCTCAACGATTTCGCAGATACGGCCCGCGCCATGGCCGGGCTCGACCTGGTCATCACCATCGACACCGCAGTGGCCCACCTGGCTGGGGCGCTTGGTATTCCGGTGTGGGTGATGCTGTCGCATGGCGGCGACTGGCGCTATTTGCGGCAGCGGGCCGACAGCCCGTGGTATCCGACGATGCGGCTCTTTCGCCAGCCTGAGCCCGGTGCCTGGGAACCTGTTATCGATCAGGTTCGGGCGGCGCTGGAAGCTGACACAGGCCTGCCCGTCGCATAGGATCGCCGATACTGGATGACCGCCGGAGACAAGACCATGAACGACGCA
>JABJCZ010000256.1 GCA_018668475.1 Alphaproteobacteria bacterium
AATCGCTATCCGATATGCTGAAGGGAAAGCAGGGCCGGTTCCGTCAGAACCTGCTCGGCAAGCGTGTCGATTATTCGGGTCGTTCGGTCATCGTGGTTGGCCCGGAGCTCATGCTCCACCAGTGCGGCTTACCGAAGAAAATGGCACTCGAGCTGTTCAAACCGTTCATCTATTCCAAGCTCGAACTTTATGGCATGGCGACAACTCTCAAAGCCGCCAAGCGTATGGTCGAGAAAGAACGTCCTGAAGTTTGGGACATTCTTGAGGAAGTGATCCGCGAGCATCCGGTGTTGTTGAACCGGGCGCCGACGCTTCACCGTCTCGGCATTCAGGGGTTTGAGCCGGTCCTCATTGAGGGCAAGGCCATTCAATTGCATCCGCTGGTCTGCACGGCGTTTAACGCCGACTTTGACGGTGACCAGATGGCCGTGCACGTGCCTCTTTCGCCAGAGGCTCAGCTTGAAGCCCGTGTGCTGATGATGTCGACCAACAACATCCTCAGCCCGGCCAGCGGCAAGCCGATTATTGTCCCAAGTCAGGACATTGTGCTTGGTATTTACTACCTGACCTATGGTCGTGATGGTGAGCCCGGCGAGGGCATGGCTTTTGCTGACTTCGGCGAGCTTGAACAGGCCCTCGACGACGGCGTTGTATCGCTGCACTCGAAGATCACGTGTCGCATTGAACGCATGGACGAGAGTGGCAAGATCGTTTCGCAGCGTGCGGTTACGACCCCAGGCCGGATGCTTCTGTCGCAAGAATTGCCGCAGCACGCATCCCTGCCGTTCTCGATGATCAACAAGTTGTTGACCAAGCGCGAACTGACCAACGTGATCGACGCGGTTTATCGTAATTGCGGGCAGAAGGAGACTGTCATCTTCGCTGACCGAGTGATGAAGATGGGTTTCCGCAGTGCGACGCGAGCCGGCATTTCGTTCGGTAAGGACGACATGATCATTCCGCCGCAGAAGGCTGAGATGGTCGGCAAAACGACAGAACTCGTCGAACAATATGAGCAGCAGTATGCCGACGGCCTGATTACTCAGGGCGAAAAATACAACAAGGTGATTGACGCATGGTCTCAGTGTACCGACCGTGTCGCGCGGGCGATGATGGACGGTATGGAGACTGAGGTGCCTGGTGAACGCAAGGGCGGCGCCTTTAACTCGATCTACATGATGGCTCATTCCGGTGCGCGTGGTTCCGAGGCGCAAATGAAACAGCTGGCGGGTATGCGTGGCCTGATGGCCAAGCCGTCCGGCGAAATTATCGAGACACCGATTATTTCCAACTTTAAGGAAGGTCTTTCGGTCCTCGAATATTTCAACTCGACCCATGGCGCACGTAAGGGACTGGCCGATACGGCGCTCAAAACGGCCAACTCGGGCTATCTCACGCGTCGTTTGGTGGATGTGGCACAGGATTGCATCGTCAGCGATCATGATTGTGGCACCGACGAAGGAATCACGGTCAAGGCCGTGCTTGAAGGCGGCGAGGTTATCGAAAACCTTGGTGAGCGAATTCTTGGCCGATTTACACATGAGGCAATTCTCCACCCGGAAACGGGCAAAGTGGTCCTCAAGAAGAATCATCTGGTTGAGGAAAGTGATATCGAGACGGTCGAAACGGCCGGTGTCGAATCAGCGAAAATTCGCTCCGTGCTGACCTGCAAGACCAAGGAAGGTGTCTGCGCGTTGTGCTATGGCCGCGATCTGTCCCGCGGTTCCATCGTTAATCCGGGTGAGGCGGTTGGTGTTATTGCCGCTCAGTCGATTGGCGAGCCCGGCACGCAGCTTACAATGCGCACATTCCACATTGGCGGCGCCGCGCAGCGGGGGACGGAAACGTCCAGCGTTGAGGCATCGGTAACAGCAAAGGTGTCGCTGGAAAATCGCAGTGTTGTTGAAGACAGCACCGGCACCCAGGTGGTGATGAGCCGTAATACCGAAATTGTGCTGAAGGATGCACGAGGTGGTGAGCGAGCCCGTCACCGTGTGCCCTATGGCGCCAAACTCTTTGTTGAAGAGGGTGCGGACGTTGAAAAGGGCATGACCCTCTCGACCTGGGATCCATTCACCTTGCCGGTTGTCTCCGAGCGTTCGGGCACGGTCCAGTTCATCGACATGGTCGAGGGGCTGTCGTTCCGCGAGATCGCTGACGAACAGACCGGTGTGTCGAACTGGGTTGTGGTTGACTGGCGCCAGCAGGCACGTGGCGCTGATCTCAAGCCACGCGTCGTGATGGTCGATAAGGATGGCGAGGTTATTCTTTTGCCGAACGGACGCGAGGCCCAGTATCTCCTGTCGGTGGATGCCATTCTGTCTGTCAATCATGGCGATGAAGTTCATGCTGGCGATGTGCTGGCTCGAATTCCGAAAGATTCGACCAAGACACGCGATATTACCGGTGGTCTGCCGCGTGTGGCTGAGCTCTTCGAGGCCCGCAAGCCGAAGGATCACGCGATCATCTCGGATATTGATGGTCGGGTTGAGTTCGGTAAGGATTACAAGTCCAAACGCCGCATTATTGTTGTGCCAGAGGACGAAAACGCCGAGCCCGGCGAGCCCATGGAATATTTCATTCCCAAGGGAAAGCACATTAGCGTCCACGAGGGTGATTTTGTGATGCGGGGCGACCCGTTGATGGACGGTAATCCCGCACCGCACGATATTCTGCGGGTTATGGGTGTTGAGGCTCTTGCCGTTTACATCGTGAACGAGATTCAGGAGGTCTATCGCCTGCAGGGAGTGAAGATCAATGATAAGCACATCGAGGTGATTTGCCGCCAGATGATGCAGAAAGTCGAGATCACGGATCCCGCGGAAACGACGTTCCTCATCGGTGAGCAGGTTGATCGGGTCGAATTTGACGAAATCAACGAGCGTGCTATCGCCGAGAATCTCAAGCCGGCGAAGTGCAGCCCGGTTCTGCAAGGTATCACCAAGGCGTCACTCCAGACCCGCTCGTTCATCTCTGCGGCGTCATTCCAGGAGACAACGCGCGTTCTCACGGAAGCGGCTGTGGCCGGCAAAGCAGATTCGCTGGTCGGGCTGAAGGAGAATGTCATTGTTGGCCGCCTGATTCCTGCAGGTACCGGCAAGATGATGACTCAGATCCAGCAGGAAGCAGAGCGAGAGGCCCTGGCCGCCCGTGAAGCAGCCGCTCTGGCGGCCGAAAAGGCCGCTGCGGCAGCCGCTGTAGAGGCAGTAGCAGCGGAAACGGCCGAACAGCAGCCTACAGCAGAGTAACTCCTGGTTTTGCCCGGCCACGGGGCCGGGCAGCCGGGGGTCGTAAATGCGATTATTCGGGCTTTTTTAGTCCGGATGTTGCACCGCACTAAAACCGTTTCAAAGCGGGTGTTTACCGCTTGACGGAAGTTACAGTGCTGACTAGTATGCGCGCCTTCAGCAGGGGCCGATTCACTTACGCTTAAGGCGGGTGGACGAACCACTGCTCTGACGGAATGAAAAAGCTATGCCAGGGGCCGGCGAAAAGGCCCGGGAGAAGCGGACAATGTTTGCTTCTTTGTTTTTGTGTGGGCGTGTGTGACTGAGATGCAGGCGACCCAAATCGATTATAACGAAGTTAAAACAGGTCATTAGCTCACGATGCCGACAATCAACCAACTCGTCCGCAAGCCGCGCAAACCGCCGGTTCAGCGAAACAAGGTTCCGGCCCTTCAGGGCTGTCCGCAGAAGCGCGGCGTTTGCACGCGCGTCTACACCACCAC
>JABJCZ010000257.1 GCA_018668475.1 Alphaproteobacteria bacterium
ATTGGCTCCGGCTATCAACCGTTCGAGTTTGAACGCTTCGGTGCAGACCTCGACAATTCCAAGGCCGAACTCGATGAATTCATCGCGTTGATGGATACGGCCTATGCATCCGAGACGTTTTCGTTCGATGGTGCCGTTACGTCGGTACCTGAGACCAGCATTAGCACCCGCCCACCCAAGATGCCGCCAATCTGGATTGCCGGCGATTCGCCAGCGACGCACCGGCTAGCGGCACGGCGCGGCTATACGCCGATCATCACCGGGCGCTGGTCGGGGCCAGACTATCTGGCCGAGATGCGAGCCCGGATAGACACCTCCTACGCCGAAGAAGGGTTGGCCAACACCGCCCACCCTATGGGGATTTTGCGCTTTGCCTGCGTGACCGAAAATGACACTGAAACAGAGACTTACCTGGAAAACACCCGCTTTCAACTGCGTCTCGCCGCAGGCCTGCGAAACCGCCAGGAAGCGATGGATGGCGGTTTGATGGTCGAGCATCCGGTCGCCGGCGAGCCGAGCCTCGACGAGATGGCCAACAACCTCGCGGTTGGTGATGCAGAAACTGTTGCAGCCCGGCTGACGGCCGATATAAAAGCTTCTGGCGCCAGCCATGTGATGCTGAACATTCAGGCCGGCAACTCAACCGTGGCTCAGGCGCGCCGCACCATGGATGCCTTTGCCACCGATATTCGGCCGATGATCGAGCGCGAACTGGCTTGACCAGCGCACCGCCGGAAAACGACAGGAGCACCAACTGATGGAAGATGTCGCGGAGCTGGTGGAGGGCTACCACCGTTTCCTCGATACGCGGTATGCCGAGCAATCGGACCTATACCGCACCCTGGCGGAAGAAGGTCAGGCGCCAAAAACGGCGATCATCGCGTGTTGCGACAGCCGCGTGGACCCGGCAACCATTTTCGCAGCCGGGCCGGGGCAGCTTTTCATTGTGCGCAACGTCGCCAACCTGGTGCCACCGTTTGAACCGCTTGGTAACCACCATGGCACTAGCGCCGCGCTGGAATTTGCCGTTGAGGGGCTTGAGGTCGAGAATATTGTGGTGATGGGCCATGCCCGTTGCGGCGGTGTGCGCGCCTTCCTCGATGACCTTTACGTGCAGGAATCCACGAACAGCTTTATTGGCCGCTGGATGTCGCTGCTCAAGGCCGCCCATGCCGAGACCGTACGCACCCATGGCCGTGACGACGTAACTTCTATTGAGGAGCAGCAACAGGCGATGGAGCATGCCGCCGTGCGCTCCTCCCTTGAGAACCTCGAAACCTTTCCGTTCATCCGTGACCGGCTGGCCGCTGGCAAACTCAAGCTGCGTGGTGCCTATTTTGACATCGCCGACGGTCGCCTGCTCACCCTCGACCAGACCACCGGCGCCTTTCGCCCGCTCGCCTAGGTTTGAGCGGGCAACGCGCTACGCCAGCCGCGCCATCTCAGCTTCGGTAAAGCGCGGGGTGATGTGCTGCGGGCAATTCCAGTCCCAGGCCTTGATGGTCAACACCACCGCCCGTTCAACCCGCGCACGGTAGTCTGCGACCTCAAGCCGCGCGACAAGATCAGGGTCATCCGCTGCCTCCACGACCCGGGCGCGGGCCCACAGCTTGAGCCGGGCGCGGTTGGCGTAATCCATCAGGATGATTGATACCCGGTCATTATCGACCAGATTGCCGACGCTCAGGTACTGCACATTGCCTCGAAAATCCGCGTAGCCGATGGTCTGATCATCAAGCACTTTTAAAAATCCGGCGGGGCCGCCGCGATGCTGCACATACGGCCAACCGTCCTCGGTCACCGTTGCCTGATAGAAACTGTCGCGGGCTTCAATGAACGCCGCTTCGCGCTCCCCTAAACGATCGCCGGTATCGTCGCCCTGTTCGAACCGGGCATTGCCGTCACGCACGCCATAGCGCACCTGAACCGCCTTGACTGATGGGGTAAATGAAATGTCTGCGAACTTGCGTCCCATGGTCTTGCTCCTTTGAAAAGCCGGGCGGACATCAGGGAGGACAACACCCGCCCGGCACCGCCCCGCACGATATGCGGGGCCAGGGTAAGAGGGTCAGGCGGCCTGCGATTGTTTCAGCGAGACCTTCGGGAAGTCGATATCGACCCGGGTCGCCTTGCCCACCAGATTGGTCAGGATGTTCATACCGACGTGGGTAATGATTTCGACGATATCGGCATCCGAGTAGCCCGCCGCACGCACCGCATCGAACTCAGCCTGTGTCACTTCGCCGAGGTGCTCGTTCAGCGCCTTCGCGAACACTACGGCGGCGGCGGCCTTTTCATCACTTGAGCTGCCCGCCCGATTGGCGGCCATCTCGTCGTTGCTCAGGCCGGCGTTGCGGCCGATGGCGGTGTGCGCCGAGACGCAGTATTCGCAACTGTTGGCCTGAGCCACGACCAGCGCAATCCGCTCGCGGGTTTCGGG
>JABJCZ010000258.1 GCA_018668475.1 Alphaproteobacteria bacterium
CGCGGCCGCGCAACTGGTCCGCCAGCTCCACCAATTGTGCCGCGCCTGTAGCACCAATGGGGTGGCCCTTGCTGATGAGCCCACCGCTCGGGTTAATTGGCATGTTCCCGCCCATGCTGGTGCGGCCCGAGCGCATCAGCGACACCGCCTCACCAGGCGCACAGAACCCCAATTGCTCCGACAAAATGAATTCCGCCGGTGCCGCTGCATCATGTATCTCCACCACATCAAGTTCCGCCGGGCCGATGCCGGTTTCTTCATACACCGCCTCCGCAGCCAGCGTGGCCACTGGCGCCATCTTGGGATCATCCCCCTGGCCGGAGCGCAAGGCACAGGCCAGCACTTCGACCGGCAGCACGTTCTTGCGCAGCGCATAGTCCTCACTCATCAGCACCAGCGCCGCCGCGCCATCACCAATGGACGAACACATGAGCAGCCGCAGCGGATCGGCGATCAAACGGCTGTCGAGAACTTCATCAGCTGTGACAGCCTTGCGAAACTGGGCGTGGGGATTGAGCGCGCCGGCCTGGCGCTGCTTCACCGACACGCCGGCGAAATCTTCTACCGTGGCACCGGTGTGGCTCATGTAATCGCGCGCGACATCGGCATAGAGGTCCATGAAGACTGACCCGGTGCCCGCACCATCGGGCGAAATGCGCGCTTTCAGTTCTTCAAGTTCCTGGAGGTCGGCTGCCGCCTCCAGCGCCTTCATGGGCACTGTGCGGTCCTCGTTGCTCATTTTCTCGGCGCCGATTGCCAGCGCCACATCGCATTGACCGGACGCCACCGCCATCCAGGCCAGATGAAATGCAGTCGACGACGACGCGCAGGCGTTCTCGACATTGACGATGGGCTTGCCCAACAGCCCGGTGTGCCGCAACGCCACCTGGCCCCGCACACATTCCTGCCCGATCAACAACCCGCCGGCCGCATTGCCGAACATGACCATGCCAACCTCGGACGCGGTCGCATCGGCATCAACCAACGCCGCCGCTACGGCTTCAGATGCAAGGTCACGCAGGCTCGTCTCCTGAAACCGGCCAAAGTCGGTCATGCCGGTTCCGGCAATCACCACCTGTTGCATAATCTCCCCCGTACACCTCAATTTCGGGCCACACCAACTGTGGGCCACGCAATAGGTCCGCACCATAGCGCTCCGCACCCACAGGGGAAAGATATCCGCTGCCTTGCCCGCGTTGAGATTGAAACCGCAACTCCCGGGTGAAACGCGCTGCCAATCACATTTTCGTCAGCAATCCGCACGAAAACCTTGTGATGCGTAATATCGAAACCATACTTGCACTAACACGCACAACAGAAGTGGTCTTATGAGGCGACCGTTCGCCCCGGGGGCCGGTAAACCAAGAGTGCAATGCTGGGGGATTTCAATGGACTTCAAGCTAATTCGGCGACTTGTATGGGATAAAACCACCGAACGAACGACCTATACGCTGGCACTCTTCGTCGGCACGCTCATCAACGTTTATGGTCAGATTGTTGTGCCCTGGATGCGCGGCGCGCAGGACCCGCTGGCTGTTTTGCCGCAGGAATTTGGTGATCGGCCCATACTGACGGGGCTGTCAGTCCTCCTCGGCTATGTGTTCCCCTTCTGTGTTGGCACGTATTCATCTGTCGCCACCCGTTACAAAAACCGCCGTGTTGAATCGATTGCTGATTTCCCTGAGCGCAAGCCAGACCCCGTGTTCCGCGCAGCCAACAGCGGGCGACTGGTTGAGACCGGGGCAACAACACAAGTGATGTTTGACCATCATCGCATTGCTTCAGCGCAGGACATGGTGGGAGAAGCGATGTGGGCCGAGATCGTGAACCGCGCAGGGCCTGGCAGTGGCCTGCGGGTTCACTTCACGCCGGAAGACGCCTGGTACATCATTTCCCATGCACCAACGCCGAATGACGAAATCAACGTCTACCTCACGCGGATCAGCCGCGAACACCTGGAGGAGATGAGCGCCTAGCCCCGCCTCGCCTGAGCCGCTTTACCTGAGCCGCCTGGCCTAAGGTGCTTCTCCGAGGCGGCCCTCAAGCTCTTCGTGGATGCGCTTCAGTTCTTCCAGCGCCTCCCTGATCTTGCGACTGTCGGAAATGCTGACTTCAACGTGCTTGCCGACGCGGGTCATTGTGTTGTCCACGGCGTCTTCGTCCTTCAGCTTTTCAAGCCGGTAGACCGGCACCGAGCGCGAAAATCCTTTGGGCGTCACATTGCCCACCGACGTACACTCCGCCACATCCTTGATCAGCAGATGGGTCGCCTCGGAAATGACGATCGTGTCTGCCTCGGCGGCATCCTGCAAACGCGAGGCGAGATTTACCGGGCGGCCAAGTGCGGTGTAATCAAGTCGCTGATCCGAGCCAAAATTACCAACCGTTGAAAAGCCGGACGCGATGCCGGTGCGCACCCGCAACGGCGCTGACAGGCCCTGACTTTGCCAAACCTTCTGCAGTTCCGAAATACGTCGGCGCATGGCCAGGGCCATCCGCGCGCACCTGATGGCGTCCTCGCTATCCCCAGCGGTCTCAGGGTCACCAAAGAATACCATCATGGCATCGCCGATAAACTTGTCGATGGTGCCGCCGTGTTCCAGCGCGATGTTGGACATCTCGGACAGATACGTATTGATGATCGACGCGAGGCGCTCAGGCTCCAGCCCGTCGCTGATGTTGGTAAATCCCTCCATGTCGGAGAAGAAGATGGTCAAATTCTTGCGGGTAAAGCTTTGAGTAATGTCCGCCGTGCCTGAAAAGATCGACTGATACAGTTGCGGCGAAAGGTATTTGGCGAGCCGGTTGGCAAGACTTTCCAGCTCCCGGGTCTTTTGTTCGATGGTCTCGCGATCGCGAATTTTATCTTCCAGAAGCTGCTCGCGCTCACGGCGCAACTCAAACTCGGTCGTGCGGTCAACAAACTGCCCCTGCACGCCGTTCAGGTATGAAAAATTCTCGTCCTCCGTATAGGTCGAGAGCAGCGAGAACACCCGCTCCTTGCCATCAATCTGAATTTCGATCTGTGGAATGAGCACCTGGCCGTTGGCCTTGAGGTCGGCGGAAAACGAGCGAATTTGCGCCGCCTCGACGCCGAGCTGCTGCAGCACATCCGGAAACCAAGCGTTTGAGACATTGCCCAGAATCGGAAAGAAAGAACGAAAATTCTCGTTCACCTTGATGATGCGCAAGTCGGTATCAGCATAAAAACACGCCGTAATCGCATTGCGGAAATTGAAGAAACTCAGCTCAACGATATTCGACCTGTCAAAGAGGTCTTCAATTTTCATACTGTGCTCCCCTCCCCCCTGCCAACGACAAGCCAGAAACCGGCTACATCAACAGGGCCAGAGACTATGCCGTTCAGCCCGTCGCCCGCAAGTAAGCATAGTGCAACTTTCCGCGGGCGAACGGTTGCGGTAGCCTGCCGGCCATCACCCGATTTACCGTCAATATGTTTGTGGGGAGAAAGACCAGTGAGCGCAAATTCATGAACACAGACCCAAACGCCCGCAAAGCCGCAGAAGCGGTTGACGAAGCGCGTCTCTGGCAGCGGCAGATGGATATGGCCGCCATTGGCGCCCTGCCCAATGGCGGTGTCAATCGCGCAGCCCTGAGCCCGGAGGATATTCGCGCCCGCAAGTTGATGATCGACTGGGCGAGCGAGTTAGGTTTCGAAGTTTCGACCGACGCCATTGCGAACCTCTATGTGCGCCGCGCCGGGCGCAACGCTGATGCCCCCCCCGTTGCCACCGGCAGTCACCTCGACAGCCAGCCAAAGGGCGGCAAGTTTGATGGCGCCTACGGCGTGGTCGGCGGGTTTGAAGCCCTTGAGGCCATCCACCGCGCCGGTATAGAGACGGAGCGCCCGATTGACGTGATCGCCTGGACCAATGAAGAAGGCGGGCGCTACCAGCCCGGTGTCATGGGTTCATCGCTCTATGTCGGGGACGACGCTCACGAAAAAATGCTGCCCTTGGTCGATACCGACGGAATCAAACTGGCGGATGCCCTGGCCGACACCCTGGCCTCGACCCCCGGCCTGCCGACACGCACTTTTGGCGCTCCGATGAGCGCCTATGTCGAGGCCCACATCGAGCAAGGCCCAAGGTTGGAGAACGCTAACAACACTATCGGCGTCGTTAGCGGCATTCAGGGATTGTTCTGGTTTGGTGTCGAAGTGATCGGCGATGAAGCCCATGCCGGGACCACGCCACTCAAGGGCCGCAAGGATGCGCTGAAGGCTGCCGTCTCGATGGTGGCCGCGCTGGAAGACCTGATGGCAGACGAAACCGATACCGTCCGCTTTACGGTCGGTCGGTTCGAGTGCCATCCGGGGGCGCCAAGCACAGTGCCGGGGCGGGTGTATTTCACCATCGATTTCCGCCACCCGGACCCAGCTGTCATCGCGCGCCTGACAGCCGGCATCGCCCCCACGTGTGAAGCCAACGCGCGCAACTGCTCGGTCAGCGTCAGTCCGATTATCGCCAGCGCACCGGTGGACTTTGACCCCGCCGTGGTTGACCTCGTCCGCGCATCCGCCAGCGAGCTTGGCTTAACCCATATGGACATGCCTTCCGGGGCCGGGCATGACGCTGGGCATATCGCGGGCCTCTGTCCGACCGGCATGATCTTCGTGCCCTGCGAAAAAGGCATCAGCCACAATGAGGCTGAGAACGCAACGCCGGCGGACCTCGCTGCCGGTTCCCGAGTGCTCGCCGCAACGCTGGTCAAGCTGGCAAATAGATAAACCAATTCAGACCCAGATCCCCCATACCCCAAGGAGACAATCATGCGCATTGGCGCCATTTACCCCCAGATCGAAGTAGGTGATGACCCCGGCGCCGCGCGCGCCTTCGCCGTCGCCATGGAAGATCTCGGCTTTGACCACATTCTCGCATTTGACCATGTAGTCGGGGCCAACCCGAAGACTCATGACCTGAAGGGCCCCTACTCCAGCGACGATGCGTTTTTGGAGCCCTTCGTCATGTACGGATGGATGGCGGCCATCACCAAACGTATCGAGTTCGTCACCGGCATCCTCATCGCTCCTCAGCGCCAGACGGCTTTGATTGCCAAGCAGGCGGCGACGCTGGATTTCCTCTCGGGCGGGCGATTTCGTATGGGAATCGGCGTCGGCTGGAACGACGTGGAATATGAAGCGCTCGGCCAGGACTTCAGCACCCGCGGCAAGCGCTCGGAGGAGCAGATCGAACTGCTGCGTGAGCTCTGGACCAAGCCGCTGGTCACCTTCAAGGGCAAGTGGGATACCATCACCGATGCCGGCCTGCTGCCGTTGCCCAAACAACGCCCCATTCCGATCTGGATCGGTGGCCACGCCGACGCGACACTCCGCCGTGCCGCCAGGATGGCGGACGGCTGGATTCCGTTGTTTCCGCCAAACGACGCCGGCATTGCGGAGATGGACAAGTTTCGCGGCTACGTGGCGGACGCCGGTCGCAGCATGGATGACATCGGCATTGAGAGCTGGATCAACGTCGGCGATTACGACGACGGTTACGGTGCCAGCTACAAAACCGAAGAAAGCTGGGTCGACTGGACGACAACCTGGAAGAGTCAGGGCGCCAGCCATATCAGCGTCAACACGATGATGGCCGGGCTGACGACAATCGACCAGCACATCGAGAAGCAGGCCCAGTTCAAGGCCGTGATCGACGGGATCTAGGCTTTGCCACGACAGAAAAAAGCTGGGCCCGGCGACACAAGGCTGGGCCGGTGACCGGGCCTGCGGCGACATTACCGGAAATTTATGTCGACGCCGATGCCTGCCCGGTAAAGGACGAGGTGATGCGCGTGGCCGAGCGCCACGGGCTCACCGTCCACATGGTCGCCAACTCCTTAATGCGTTACAGCACCCACCCGGGGGTCAATTTCGTTGTGGTGGCGGAGGGCGCCGATGCGGCGGACGACTGGATCGCCGAGCACATTGGCGCACAGGGGATCGCGATTACCGCCGATATTCCCCTTGCCGCGCGCTGTCTCGCGGCGGGCGGCCGGGCGCTCGGACCTACGGGGAAATCATTTACGGACGACAGCATCGGTATGGCGCTGGCCATGCGTGAGCTCAAATCCGACCTGCGCGAGACAGGCGAAATCAGCGGCGCCAACCCGTCTTTTACAAAAAAAGACCGTTCACGCTTTCTCGAAACTCTCGAAAACACTGTCCAGGCGGTGCGCCGAGGGGCCTGACCGAGCCCTTTACGTGCGACCGTCCGCTACGCCAAGTCAGGCGCTACCGTTGCGCCAGCTACCGGAGGACTTGCACCGTTTGCAAATCCGCTCACCAGCCCACTCGCTGGGAAACTCTTCGCGGCACTTGAGACACTGCCGTTCCTTGGCTGCAGGCACGTTATCGGCGCCCAAAACCAAGTCCGTTGCTTCAATCTGTGTATCTGCTAAATCCGTCATGGGGGTTAAATAGCGGATTTTGAACGGAATTACACCCTCTTATCGCATGTTAACCACAATTAATTTTCGAATTACCGGTCAGCACCACTGACTCTGGCGTTGGGGTATCAGGGGATGTATCGGGCATTCACCATACTCTCATCCCTATTCACCAGGCTTCAGCCAGAAACCGGGCCCAATTTTCGCCAAGCACAGCGCGGACGCGAGGCTCTTTCCAGCCCCGGCGCAGCATGGCGCGGGTGAGGTTGGGGTAATCGGCCAGGCTCGCCATGTCGCGCGGCATGGGCGAGACCGGCCATTTGCGCTCGAACATGCGCTCACCCGTGCCACCCTCGCGGCAGAGCCAATCAAAAAACGCGGCATCCTGGCCTTGGGTGAAGTCGGTGCCAATACCAACAGCCGCCTCACCGGCCACGTCAATTACATGCTCCATCGCGGCTACACCGTCATCGAGCGTCGTATTCTCACCGGTCGGCAGAAAAGGCGGATAAGTGGCGACACCAATAAACCCGCCGGCATCGGCCATGGCCCGCAGCTGGTCATCGGTTTTGTTGCGGGGATGATCTAGCAACGCCGCCGGACAACAATGGGTATAGGCCGGCGGCCGGGCGCTATGGGTCAGTGTATCCGCAGCCGTACGGGCGCCAACATGGGAGAGGTCGATCAACACGCCGGCCTCGTTCATCGCGTCGATCAAGGAGCGACCAAAATCCGTGAGGCCGGTATCATCGCCGACCATGCAGCCGCAGCCCGAGAGATTACGGTTGTTGTAGGTGAGCTGCATGACCCGGACGCCGAGATCATGAAACCGCCGCACGTTGGCGAGATCGTCGCCCACTGGCGCCGTGTTTTGAAACCCGAGGATGATGCCAACCTTGCCGGCGGCCTTCGCCTCGTGAATATGCACGGCTTCGGTGACCGGCATCAGCAGGTCGTCGTTGGCCGCGATGCGAGCGTGCCAAGCACGGATATTGGCGAGCGTTTCATCAAACCCCTCCCACACCGCGCAAGTGCAATTAGCTGCGGTGATTCCCCCAGCCACCATTGCCTCAAGGGTGGGCCGCGACCAGTCGGAGATGACAAGGCCATCTATGACGATGGCCGCATCATGTACCGCTGTCAGTTGGCCGGGCCTAGCCGTCATTGCAGTTTCCCCTGAACCAGCGGCATCACTTCTTTCGCGAATTTTTCCTGAGCGTCGAGCGTCGCGGCCAGCGTGGGCCGCTGAAAATTAAACACAATGCTTTTGACACCGGCCTCGCCCATAGCGGTGATATCAGCCGCCACGTCGTCGGGCTCACCAAGCAAGATATGCCGCGTGCCATCATCCGTCATAACCCCGCGTGCGTTGTCATCGTACCAGACCGCCCAGAAAGCCATATCGATAGTCGACGGATCACGGCCTGCGGCCTCCGCCATGCCGCGAATTTTGTCGGCCGCCGCGCAGTATCGCGCAACGGTATTGAGCGGGCGCTTGGGCTCCACACCAACGGGAAACCAGCCATCGCCGATTTCGGCGGTGCGCCGCATGGCGCGCGGGCTGTCCCCCCCGATCCAGATAGGAGGATGGGGTTTTTGCACCGGCTGCGGGCGAAACCAGATGTTGGAGAATTTTACGAAATCGCCATCAAACTCTGGTGCTTCGTTGGTCCAGAGCTCACGGAATGCGGCGATGTA
>JABJCZ010000259.1 GCA_018668475.1 Alphaproteobacteria bacterium
AGGGCGCGAAGGCCATGGGTGGCGCGGGCAAGGCGGAGGCTACCAGCTTCCTGCGCGGTGACGACCAGGACGGCCCCGCGTACCTCGACAAGGGCGACCCGAACTACTGCCCGGACGAGGACGAGGAGGGCATCGTGCTCGTGTCCTCGGGGCGCGACTCGCTCCCCCCGGGCTCGCCGAAGCGCGAGGCGTACGATCCGGAGGGGGGCGGGGGGGTGCCTCCCGCCATGGCGCTGGCCGGGGACGGATCGCAGCACATCCCCGACCTCGCCGCGTTCAAGCTCGCGGCGGCGACCGCGGTGACCGAACGCGTCGGCGCGCACGCCGCGCCAGACCACGTCTTCGCCGTGGACGCGCTGCCGAAGACGATCACGAACAAGACGGCGAGGAAGACGCTGCAGCTGTTGCTCGCCGGCGAGGCCGCGCCCGACGGGTCGCTCGCGAAGAAAGAGACGCTCCCTCCGATCGCGGCGATGGTCGCCGACTGGCGGCTCACCGGCGCGAGCACGTCGCACGCCTCAGCCCAATGCAAATCCTCCCACACCTGCAGCATTGGCTCACGCTCGGCGGTCTCCAGGGCCATCATAATAGTGAGGTCCTGAATCAGTTCATGACGCACATCTTCGAGCGCATCGTCAGCGCCCCACAGGCTCACTAAGCAACGGTACGGACAACGCCGTTACCACAGTCGGGCTTGCGAACATGATGACCATCGCGGTGGCCAGAGGCATGAAGGCATAGGCTGAGATGATGGCAAGCCCGGCACACGAATTAATACAGGCGCGAACAACATTTACCGTGGGGCGCGCCGAACGCAAGACGTGCCAGCCGCCGCTTCGCCAGGCGAAAAAAGCAATGGGCACATATCGCGCAAGAGCTCATTGCGCTGGAAAGTATGAATCCGGGCGGGAGCGAAACCGCCTGTGCCCAACGCCTCGGTGGCTTGCTGGACAAGGCTGGGTTCACTACCAGCTACCACGAGGTTGCCCCCGGCAGAACCAGTGTAGTCGCCTCCCGGGGCGGTAGCCCCGGCTCGCAACATCTGTGTTTTGCCGGTCACATCCAGAAGGTTGTTCGAGGCCGCACGCAATCAGCACCGGCCCATACGTGGAAATCGTGCGCCTCAGCGCACCCTGAAGCCCCCGGAGTCAACTATGGTGGCAAGTCAGCGACAAATATGTTCAACAATTCGTCGTTTCGGCCGTAAACAAACGAGGACTAAGTCCATACGCAAAGATAATGCTAATATCTAGGAGCTGTTAATTGTCTTTGCGCTTCAACCGCGAATTCGCGGTTGCGCATAACCAATTGGCCAAAAGCACTTCGAGTCAAGACCAGCATCACATCGATGCCAAAACCACCAGCCGTGCTTGGAGCGCGAGAGCTGTGCGCGATTCCTAACAAACCGGATTTATTGTCATTAAGACTGAGATAACACCGTGCTAATTATCATCGGTGCAATTATCGTTTTGCTCTCTGTCGGCTTTGGCTATGTGCTCTCGCATGGCCAACTGATGGCGCTGTGGCAGCCTTTCGAACTCTTGATCATTGGCGGTGCCGCCTTTGGCGCTTACCTGTCCTCGAATCCCATGCCTGTGCATAAGGCGGTGTTGCGTTACATCATCGTGGTGCTCAAAGGTGCGCCCTACAAACGCAAAAATTACGTTGAACTGCTCTTGCTTCTTCATGACCTCTTGCAAAAATCGAAGGTTGAGGGCCTGTTGAAACTTGAAAGTGATATCGACGAGCCGCACGAGAGTGAAATTTTCAAGCGCTATCCCGGCATTCTTGCAAACCATGAGGTCCAGACTTTTATTTGCGACAACTTACGCATCTTGATTGGCGGCGGACTCGACACATTCCAGTTCCAGGAACTCATGGAGCTGGAACTCGAAACCCACCACCAAGAGTCTGAATTGCCTTCGAGCGCGATTACAAAGGTTGCTGACGCATTGCCCGGTTTCGGTATCGTCGCGGCCGTATTGGGCATTGTCATCACCATGGGATCGTTAGGTGATGGCGATACCGCTGCG
>JABJCZ010000260.1 GCA_018668475.1 Alphaproteobacteria bacterium
CTCAATTTGGTGAACGATAGAAGCATGTTTCTCGTGAGTGAATCAACTGATAGTGGCATTGGCGGATAGGGCGCGATTTGTCCTCGGGTAGCGGGCAGCGCCTTTAGCTGACCAGCTCCTGGCAGGCCGCGAGGATGCTTGCGGCGTCCATGCCATAGTGTTCACGTACCTTCGGCGTTGGTCCGACGATGGCGAATTCATCGGGCATACCGATCATCCGCATACGCGTCGGGTTTTCCCGCGCCAAAAGTTCGGCTACGGCGCCGCCGAGGCCGCCGGTGATACGGTGCTCTTCAGCAGTGACAATGGCGCCGGTTTCGGCCGCGGCTGCGAGAACGGCATCGGTATCCAGCGGTTTGATGGTGTGCATGTTCAGCACCCGAGCTGCAACGCCCTGACCCTTCAGTGCTTCAGCGGCCGTCATGGCTTCGGCGACAAGATACCCGCAGGCGATGATGGTGACGTCGTTTCCGTCGTGCAGGCAGTCAGCCTTACCGAGCTGAAATGGGGTGCTTGCGGACGTCACCGGCGGTTCCGGTGCGCGGCCGCCGAGCCGGATATAGACCGGGCCATCGATGTCCGTCGTGGCCTGGGTCGCATGCCAGGCCTGGAGGGCATCAGCCGGGACGATGGCGGTCATATTCGGCAGTGAGCGCATCAGGCCCAGGTCTTCAAGCGCATGATGAGTGCCGCCTGAGACACCAAGCGAAACGCCACTGGCCGCCGCGCCAATGACGACGCGTTGGTGGGCATAGGCCACATCGTTGCGCAGCTGCTCCATCGAACGTGCGGTGATAAAGGGGGCATAGCCGCAAAGGAAGGGACGCATACCGGTTGTTGCCAGTCCACTGGCGATCCCCATGGCGTTCTGCTCGGCGATGCCGGCCTCTACCAGGCGATCAGGGTAGGCGGCGACAAAGTCCCGCAGGCCCATGAGGTCGAGCGTATCGGATGAAATGGCGACGATATTTCCGTCGTCAGCGGCCATGGCGGTGACCGCGAGGCCAAAGGCGACACGCGACTGGTTCGCCGCTGCGGTAATTGCGGCCTCAGGCATGGCGTTCATGATGGCTCCCCCAGCTCGCCGAGCGCCTTGGCGTATATGTCATCGTCAATCATGTTCTGGTGCCAGGTGTATGTGTCTTCGGCAAAACTCACACCCTTGCCCTTGGTCGTGTGAGCAATCAGCAGGGACGGTTTTTCGGCCTCGTAGGGCAGCGCGTCGAGCGTGTTGACGATCTCCGCCATATCGTGACCGTCAATCTCCCGAACCGCCCAGCCGAAGGCCCGCCATTTGTCGGCCAAAGGCTCAAGCGCCAGCACGTCGTCAGTGCGGCTGCTCTGCTGGATTTTGTTGTAATCGACAATCGCAGTCAGGCTGGACAGCTTCATATGGGAGGCCGCCATTGCTGCCTCCCAGTTTGAGCCTTCCTGCAATTCACCGTCGCCAAGCATCACCACGGTTCTGAACGCCCGCTTCTGCAAGCGTGCGCCGATGGCCATGCCAACACTTACCGGTAGGCCGTGACCGAGGCCACCGGTGCTCATCTCTACACCGTCGAGTTTGATATCCGGGTGCATGCCAAACAGCGTGTCATAACCATAAAAGTCATCGAGATGGCTATCGGCAAAAAAACCGGCGCGGGCCAAAACTGAGGCAAGGGCAGCATTCGCGTGGCCCTTCGACAGGACAAAACGGTCGCGATCTGGCCAATTCGGCTCCTCTGCGCGCAAATTTAGAAAATGGAAATAGAGGGCAGCCAGTATATCTGCTGCGGAGGATGAGCCGCCAACATGGCCCGAACCTGCTGAACGAAGGGAGCGCCAGATATTGCGCCGAACGTGCAGCGCTTCATTGCGTAATTCGGTCAACACAGCTTCGGAATTACTCGCCAATGTCTGGCTCCCTCTCTTTACAAAATCCGAACCTGGGCCGCGCTGGCAACCGCTTTGGGCGTCAGCGCGGCCCAGATGTCGATTTTTCTCGGGCTAGTCAGTGCGGCCGGTGACTTCCAGCAGGTGATACCCGAACTGGGTCTTCACTGGGCCCTGGACTTCATTCAGATCGGCACTGAACACGACTGTATCAAACTCCGGAACCATCTGGCCCGGTGAGAAGGAGCCTAGGTCGCCACCGCTCTTGCCGGATGGACAGGACGAATGCTCCTTCGCAACATCTGCAAAGTCGGTGCCATCGGCGATTTTGGTCTTCAGTTCCTGACAGAATTCTTCGCTGTCTACCAGGATGTGTCTTGCAGTGGCTTGGGTCATTGGGATGCTCCTCAAGGCGTTTATGTGTCGT
Organism: Alphaproteobacteria bacterium; assembly: GCA_018668475.1. Lineage (GTDB taxonomy): Bacteria > Pseudomonadota > Alphaproteobacteria > UBA828 > UBA828 > JABJCZ01. Next base: position 2,303 of record JABJCZ010000260.1, read on the forward strand.
CATGATATGCGTAATTACGACGGTCTTTTACCAAATGTATTGGCCTAGACCCAGCCCTTCCTGTGCTTGAGCAGTTGTGGTCGCAAAAACGGGCAATATGGGACGAAATCGGGTACAAGACGGGCCGTATAGCGTGGAGATGAGGCGATTTCGCCGCATTCGAATCCATTTGAGCGGGGCGATTTTTCGTGAAAGTTCTTCAGACACTTCCGCAGCATGATCTCAATGCCGTTCCCGCTGCCGTCAAGGCGGCTGAAGAGAGCGGCTTCGACATGGCGGTGACAATGGAAAACAAGCATGACCCGTTCCTGCCATTGGCCGTTGCCGC
>JABJCZ010000471.1 GCA_018668475.1 Alphaproteobacteria bacterium
ATTTGTCGACATTACCTTGCCCGACTCCTTTGCAAAATTGGGCGCTGCCCGTAATACCCTCAATGACTTCGAGCGCAGCCGCGTAATGGCCGATTTGTGGCAGAACGAGCGCGACCTGCTGAGTGACAACATTGCCAAGCAGCTCAAAAATGGCACACCGATGGATTTCGCGACTTATCGCGATGCTGTTGTTCTGGCAAACGACAGCCGCGCGCAGCTCGATGATGTTTTTAGCGATGTTGATTTCATCCTCGCGCCATCGGCAACCGGGGAAGCGCCCGTAGGGCTCGACTATACCGGTGACCCACAATTTCAGGGCTGCTGGACCATCCTGCATGTTCCAACGATTTCCCTGCCGACTCATACAGGTCCCAATGAATTGCCCGTTGGTATTCAACTTGTCGGACGCCGTTGGCAGGACGAAACCATGCTTAGCTGGTCACGCTGGGTTGTGGATAAATTGGGAACTTCGCGCTAGCGCGATCAAACTTTAATCGATAGCCTGCCATTATCACGCGTTCGTGAATGCCATAATGTTGCCATATTTGCGGCATAGAGCATTACGATAAAGCTTGGCCGTTAAAAAATTTACGGCTCGGGGTTGGGATAAAAAATTAAATCGGGGGTTATAATGAGTCGCTTTTCATTCCGCGCATCTTTGGTCGCGGCAGCTTTTGCTGTCACAACAGCTTTTGGAACAATGTCTGCTGTTCAAGCTGGCAATTTACAGGACGAGGTCGATAAAGCTCTCGCCGCCGGCGCGATGAAAGCCGCTTAATCTTCGGCCCTCAAAAAAATCCTGAAGGCTGCGAGTAAGCTCCCGGGGCTGAATGTCACGAACGTCAAGGCATCTGGTGGCGCCATCACTGGTGATGTCCGCTTCCTCAACATCAACTGGAACCTTCTCGCCTATAGTGGTGGCGGCGCGAAATCGACCTTCATCGCGTTTGGCCCCAAGCGTATCTTCAAATTCAAAGACATCTTCAAAAAAGTCCCTGGTATCGAGCTGCTGGATACTATCAAATTTGACAGCCAATTGTTGGCTTTTGCCGTCGGTGATGTTGAAGTGCAGTCAAAGGACCTCCCGGCAAATGCCCGGGCAATCGTTGACAAGGTCCAGTCCAGTTCAAACTATACCTTACGGGTGCCGCAAGGACTGACCAACTTCGCGACCTTTAATCTCGGCAATGCCAAGCCCTTGAATGATGCCATCAAATTTCTCGGCGGCAAATCAACCAAGGTCGCAACCAGTATCTCGATCATTGGCAATGTTCTCGACAGCCTGCTTGAAGGCAAACCGCCAACACCAGAACTCGTCATGCGCGCCGATATGCCAACTTTCCGCCCAAGTATCGGCGGCAAAATCACGCTCCCTGCAGATTTGACCATGTCATTGCTGGCAACGATTTCCCTACAGGGCCGCAAGGCTGCGGATTCACCAACCAAACGCTCGATTGTCAAAGGCGTGACGATGGGCATGGAGGGTGAAACAAAATTCCGTATCGGTAAGCAGGATGTGAATATCGTTCTCGAAACGGCAATCACGCAAAGCACTGGTGCCCCGGAATTCTCGGTCACAGCATCAACATTTAAGGGTATTCCCTGGAAAAAGGCTTTTGGTATTCCTTGGCTGACGATTGAAGACTACCGCATGACGATTGGTCAGGAAGCTGACACCGTTAAACTAGGCATTGGCGGCAAGACCTCACTTGGCAGCAAACGCTTTGATGTGTTTACGTCTGTCGCCACCCAAGCAAAAACCCTCGGTATCCCGATTCCGGAACAGATTAATCTGGCGCTCGATGAAGGCCCCAACAAGATAGCCTCGCTCGGCATGAAAGATATTGCGTCAATCTTTGTCGAGATGGGCAAAGCGGTTGGTAAGAACAAAAGCCTGAAATTACCAAAAGAATTCCCCGATATTGCAATTGCCGGCACCAAAAAAGGTTCTGGCCCGTTTATCGCCATTACGCTTAAAGCCGGCGGCGCCGCTGGCATCGATATGGGCGGTGCCTTGCGTGTCCTAGGCACCAACCTGGCAACCATCGACAAAGCCTTTATCCAGGCCGATGAAGGTATTGAGATACGGGCCAAAACAGCCAAGCTCGGCGTCGGTCCGATCAAATTCCCTTATGGTGATGTTGAAATTGTCGCCCGGGCAAGCTCGTCAGACCGCTCGTTCCCACTCCCTAAAATGATTATCAAAAC
>JABJCZ010000261.1 GCA_018668475.1 Alphaproteobacteria bacterium
CGCGGCCATTGCTCGCGCCCGTGCCGAAGTGCCTTCGCTTGCCGGCGCCATCGGGCTCGCCGGTGATAAAGATCTGTTCGAGCGTCACGATGTCGACGCCCAATGGGGCACGGCACTTGGTGCAAATGTACCACTGGGGTCGGGCGGGCGACTGATCATTGAAGAGACAGCGGCCTGTGTGGCGATTGATGTCGATGCCGGCACCGGTGCCCGCCGGGGCGCGCAGGAAAAAGCCTCGCGCGAAGCGGTTGAGGCGGCGGCAGCCGAGATTATCCTGCGCAACCTCGCCGGGCTTATTGCCATTGATCTGCCGGGCGATGTTGGCCGGCGCACGGGCAAGGAGCTTGCCGCCGCAATGCGCAAGGTCCTGCGGGCGGACCGGGTGTCTGCAGATGTACTGGGGGTTAGCCATGCGGGCGTCATGGAAGTAACGCGCCGCCGGGTGGGTCCGTCGTTGATGGGCGCATTGACCGAGGAGGATACGTCCATGCCTTGGCCGGCGCGGCGCTGGCAGCTGGCCGCGCTTGCCTTTGAGGTTGCTCGCCGCGCGCGGATTGAATGGGTGGCTGGCGCCCGGGGGCTGATTATTCGGGCCGCGCCACCGCTGGCCCGTATGCTTGCCAAAAATGACCCCATTGGCACCTGGCTGACGATGACGGTAACCATCGAGCCGGACGCCGCATTGAGTCTTGAAAAATGGGAGGTACGCACCGCATGACCATTGGTGCGCTGACATGGGTTGAGTTCGCCGCCGGCATGGCGCTGCTGTTTGTCGGTGGTGAGCTGCTGGTGCGGGGCGCAGTGTCGCTGGCCCGCCGCTTTGGCGTCTCCCCGATGCTGATTGGCGCGACGGTGGTCGCTTTTGGGACGTCAGCGCCCGAGTTGGTGGTCAGCCTACAGGCGGCGACGCGAGGCGTGGTTGATATTGCGATCGGCAATGTGCTGGGCTCCAATCTCGCCAACATGCTGCTCATTCTGGGTGTCACCATCACCATCGCGCCGATCATGGTGGATCGTGCGGCGGTGCGCCGTGATGCCCTGACGCTCGGGGTCGCGACAGTGCTCGTGGTCGGCCTCGCCTATGCCGGACTGGTGCCGCGCTTCGCCGGTATTCTCATGCTGGCGGCCCTCATCGGGCACGTGATCTATGGCTACTGGTCAGAGCGTCGCCGGGCGTGCGCTGCCGCTGAGGCCGCACTGCACATCCGTGAGGCCGATGAGGCCGAGGGGACGCCACAGCCCATGGGGATGGCCAGCGTATATTTGCTGTTCGGCATCGTCGGTGTTGTGGCGGGGGCTCATTTTCTGGTTGAGAGCGGCACCACCATCGCCCGGGCTGCCGGCATATCCGAAGCCGTAATCGGGTTGACCATCGTCGCCCTTGGCACCAGCCTGCCGGAGCTTGCCACCTCGGTGGTCGCGGCCATCCGCCGCCATGGCGATGTGGCGCTGGGCAATGTACTGGGCTCCAGCCTGTTCAATATCCTCGGCATATTCGGCGTGGTCGCCATCGTCAAACCCATCGAAATTCCGGCAGAAATCGCCAATTTTGACGTCTGGGTTCTGCTTGGTGTCACCGCGCTGATCCTGCTGCCGGTGCTGGCCGGCTGGCGCCTCGGCCGCCTGGCCGGCGCACTGCTGCTGGCGCTCTATACCGCCTACATCTTGCTGCACTACCTGTAGCGGCCAAAGCCCCGCTGTCTCTGGCCAGCAAAGCCGCGCCGGCAGGCCCGGCGAGGCCGGTCCGGGCCAGCGATTTTGGTGGCATCCCGTAAACACACCGGCTGGACAGATCGTGGCGGATTTCCTATAAGCACCGGGCCTTGTTCAAGGCACGTGCCCAGGTAGCTCAGTTGGTAGAGCAGCGGACTGAAAATCCGCGTGTCGGTGGTTCGAGTCCGCCCCTGGGCACCACTATTTTCAAATGCTTACAAGTTTGTTGGATGCTTTCCCTACAGCAGGGGCAAGCCATGGGTAAGCACGCGCGCTGATCCGGGTGTTCTGGAATCCGACAATCGATACGACGGTGTGTTTTGTAGAGGATGTCTTCGGCCAGCTCTACGCGCGGGTTTTGTCTCGTCGTAATCGTAATCCAGCAGGCCCAATCAAATGCATTTCGCTCGCTGGTGCCTTCAAGCATACTTGCCAGATGCTCCGGGATTCCAGCATTTTGCGCGTTATTTCGGTGGGCGCACTACACTGGTGTGTGCATGGAGACAAAAGGCAAAAGCCTGTTCGAACATACAATATTTGAGGACTTACATGAGTGAATCCGGAGCCAGCGATGGCGATGTTGTGCTGGTGCAGCGCAGTGGCGATATCGCCACCGTGGTGCTTAATCGGCCCGAGAAGCTGAACGCCCTGAATAAGGCCATGTGGCACCGCGTGGCTGAGGTGATGCACGAACTTGGCGCTGACGCGTCGGTACGGTGTGTTGTGCTGCGCGGGGCAGGAGACAAGGCAATGGGGCCGGGCGCTGATATCTCGGAGTTTGAAACCGAGCGTTCGAATTCCGATCAGGCAACCGAATATGGCGCGTTGATGCACACCGCCATGCATGCCATTCGTGACTGCCCTCATCCGGTGATCGCACTTATCAAAGGCTTGTGCGTGGGCGGTGCTCTGGAAATTGCCTTGATGTGTGACATGCGCATCTGTGGTGAAGGTTCGCGGTTTGGCGTGCCAATCAACCGGCTCGGGCTGGTGATGGCCTATCCTGAAGTCGAGGCCCTTGTGGGCTTGGTCGGGCGTTCTGTCGCGCTGGAGATTCTTTATGAGGCGCGCGTCTTTGGTGCCGCGGAAGCAAAAGACAAAGGCCTGGTAAGCCGGGTGGTGGCCGATGACGCGGTGGAAGAAGAGGCCTACAAAACAGCACGTCGGATTGCCGATGGGGC
>JABJCZ010000262.1 GCA_018668475.1 Alphaproteobacteria bacterium
ACCAACCCGGCTGATGCGCCCGATGGGCAGCCCCGGTGGAAACGCCCCGCCTTCGCCCGAGGTCACCACCCGATCGCCAATACCGAGCCGGGCATCAACCGCCAGAAACTCAAGTCTCAGACTCCCGGTATTATTGCCAGCCAGAATGGCGCGCTGGCGACTGCCCGAAATCACCACAGGAATGCGCGAATTAAGATCAGTTACCAGCAGAATACGACCCGAGCTTGCGCCGGCCTCGACGACACGGCCAACCAGGCCCTCCGCCGTTACCACCGCCTGCCCCTTGCGCACGCCCTGCTGCTCGCCAGCGGCAACAAGCAAGGTGCGGACAAATGGACCGCCAGCATCGCCGATAACGCGGGCGGTAACGAAATGGGCCTGCGGGTCGGGGACAACTTTCAACATGGCGCGCAAGGCTTCATTCTCACTGCCAAGCTGGCTGGCGAGAGACTGCCAGCGCAGCAACCGGGAATTCTCTTCCAGTAGCCGTTCGTTCTCGGCATGAACCGCCATGATCGAATCAATTTCGTCAGCGACATCGGCCACACTGGCAGCCGGTCGTGAGAAAAACCCAAGCACGGGGGCGGTGACGTCGGTAATTCCGGTGCGCAAGCGCTCAACCGTTCGCGGCTCCACCTGGCTGACGATCATCAAAGAGATCGCGAGGCCAACCAACAAGGCAAAGGCAGAGCGCTGAGCCGCTGATTTCAACGGCAGGGCCTGCAATAAGGCGCGTCCGCGAATTGACCTCAACTGCTGTCTCTCCTCCTCAATCGAGTCCGAGCGGCGCTTGCGCCAACCGGCACGTCGTTACTAATAAGCTTCCTGGAGCACGTGCTTCATAACCTTCATTTCTTCGAGGCACCGTCCGGTACCCAAAGCCACGCACGACAACGCCTCATCGGCGATCGACACCGGCAGGCCTGTTGCGTGACGCAACACGAAATCAAGATTACCCAGCAGCGCGCCGCCGCCGGTGAGCACGATGCCCTTGTCGACGATGTCAGCGGCAAGTTCCGGCGCTGTGTTCTCCAGCGCGACCTTGACCGCATCAATGATGGCGCCAACCGGCTCAGCCAGACTCTCGGCCACCTGGCGCTGGGTGATGCAAATTTCCTTTGGCACACCGTTCATCAGGTCGCGGCCCCTGATATTGAGGGACTGCCCGTCGCCATCCTCGGGCGGACAAGCCGTGCCGATGGTCTGCTTGATGCGTTCGGCCGAACTTTCGCCCAACAGCAGGTTATGCGTGCGCCGAACGTAGGCAATGATGCTCTCGTCCATCTTGTCGCCGCCCACGCGCACACTCCGCGAATAGACAATGCCACCCAGCGACAACACGGCCACTTCGGTGGTGCCGCCACCAATATCCACGACCATTGAGCCGGTCGGCTCGGTAACCGGCAACTGGGCGCCGATGGCCGCGGCCATGGGTTCCTCAATCAGGAACACGCGGCGCGCACCGGCGCTCTCGGCGGATTCCTGAATGGCGCGTCGCTCCACTGCCGTGGAACCTGACGGCACACAAATGATAACCTGCGGGCTCGCGAAGGAGCGCCTGTTATGCACTTTGCGGATGAAATGCTTGATCATCTCTTCCGCGATCTCGAAATCCGCGATCACGCCATCCCGCAGCGGACGAATGGCCTCGATATTGCCCGGCGTGCGGCCCAACATGAGCTTGGCTTCCTCGCCAACCGCAAGCACCTGCTTTTTGCCCTTGAAGCTGGCGATGGCAACAACCGAAGGCTCATTGAGCACAATGCCCTGCTGTTTGACGTAAACCAGCGTGTTCGCTGTGCCCAGGTCAATGGCCATGTCGGCGGATAAAAAGCCCGTAAGCTTTGAAAACATGTTCCCGTCCCTATCCGGATTGCCGGATCGTCATGCCGCTTCACCGGCCGCAAAAAGCAACCAGCCTGATACTTACTCAGACCGTCGGCGCCGACGGCTCATGCCGCCGCGCCTCCAGCCTCGGTCACATTATGCGCCGCTCAAGCCACCGCCGCCGGCGCAGATTTTTCGCGCTTGGTCAGCAACTTGTTGAGCGCATGCACATAGGCCCGCGCCGACGAAACCATGGTGTCAATATCGGCACCCTGGCCGCTCGCCGTCCGGCCGTTTTCATCAAGTCTCACACTTACCGTCGCCTGAGCGTCCGTGCCCTCGGTGACAGCATGAACCTGATACAACTGCAAATTCACATCGTGCGGAAATATCTGTTTAATGGCGTTGAAAGTCGCGTCCACAGGGCCATTGCCTGTGGCAACTGCCTTGTCTTCCTTGCCATCGACTTCAAGAACGAGCGTTGCCTGCTGCGGGCCGTCGGAGCCGCAAGCGATGCCGAGCGAGATGAAGCGAATACGATCGCTCTCACCTGAAATCTCGTCACTGACGAGTGCCACGAGATCCTCGTCGTAAACGTCTTTCTTTTTGTCGGCCATATCTTTGAAGCGTCCAAATGCTTCCTGAAAAGCGTTGTCGCCAATCTCGCCATAACCGAGCTCACGCAGCTTCTCACGAAATGCATGGCGGCCCGAGTGCTTGCCCATGACGAGCGTGGACTTCACGAGGCCAACTGATTCCGGCGTCATGATCTCATAGGTGCCAGCGTCCTTGAGCACGCCATCCTGATGGATGCCGCTTTCATGCGCGAAGGCGTTTGCGCCAACAATGGCTTTATTGGGCTGCACCGCAAAACCGGTGATCTGGGAAACCAGGCGAGAAGCCCGGATAATCGCCTCACTGTTGACCCGTGTGCCCACCGCAAAGCGATCGGATCGGGTTTTCAACGCCATGACAATTTCTTCCAGCGCGGCGTTGCCCGCCCGCTCACCGAGGCCATTGATCGTGCACTCGATTTGCCGGGCACCCGAAGCCACAGCCGCCAGCGAATTGGCGACAGCCAGGCCGAGGTCGTTATGGCAATGCACCGAAATAACCGCCTCGTCGATATTCGGTACCCGGTTGTAGAGCATGGCAATCAGCGCAGCGAATTCGGCCGGCTCGGCATAGCCAACGGTATCGGGAATGTTGATCGTACCAGCGCCGGCCTTGATGGCGCTCTCAACGCAGCGTGCCAGAAAATCATGCTCCGTGCGTGAACCGTCCTCCGGCGACCATTCCACATCATCAGTAAACTTGCGGGCGTGACTAACGCTGTCGATCACCGCCTGAT
>JABJCZ010000263.1 GCA_018668475.1 Alphaproteobacteria bacterium
CTTTTTGGCGGGTGCCTTCTTCGTCACAGTCGTCTTGCCGTTCGCTCTTGCCATTGGTCTAGCCCCTTGCCCGTTTGGCCCTGGTCAATATCAGGTTTGCGCCCTGGTCCATCTTGGCTGTCCACCCTGGCGGAATAACAGTCGTCGTATCTTTCTGCAGCACGATAGCCGGCCCGCTGAACGCTTTGTTCAGGGGCAGCTTGTCCCGCCGATAGAACGTCGTTTTTACAGTTTTCAGCTTGTCACCAGCGCGAAATACAGACGGCGCGGTTTTAACTGTCGCTGCTTTCAAGGAGCCACCCGGCTTGACCTTGGCTGCTGATACCTTGGGCAGCGCACCGACGCCGGTCAGGCGAATGTTGACGATCTCGATGGGGCTGTCTTCGAAGAAATGCCCGTATTCGCGGTCGTGCAGCTTGTGGAACTCGGCCCAAACTTTTTCCATGGCGGCGTTGGTCAGTTTGCCAGCAGGGATCGGCACGCGAAGTTCATAGCCCTGGCCGACATATCGCAAATCACCAAAGCGCAACTGCTTGATTTTGGCGGCGCTAATGCCATCAGCCTTGTACTGCTTAACAAGCCCCTGCGCGAGCTGGCCGAAATCACGGTTCAGCCGAGCGAGGTTGATCGCGCCCTTGACCTGAAATTCGGTTTTGATCTGGTCGTATTTGATGTCCGTTGTGAGTAGTCCTTCCGCCGACGTAATGCCGGGGTAGGGCGGCACCACCACTTCCGGGATATTCAGCATGTCGGCGACTTCCGCGCCGTGCAACGGGCCGGCACCACCAAAGGCGACGAGCGAAAACTCGCGCGGATCCAGGCCTTTTTGCACCGTCTTGGCGCGAATGGCATTGGCCATGTTGGAGTTCATAATCGTTAATACGCCCTCGGCAGCCTCGTTTTTTGGCAAGCCGAGCTGATCTGCCAGCGTACTGATCACCTTGTTGGCGGCCTTGGCATCCAGGCCCATTTCGCCGCCCAGAAAATTATCGGCATCAAGCCGGCCAAGCGCGAGGTTGGCGTCTGTCACGGTGGGCAAATCGCCGCCGCGCTGGTAGCAGGCCGGGCCAGGTTGAGAGCCGGCGCTGCGGGGGCCCACCTTGAAGGCGCCGCCGCTATCGATATGGGCGATCGAGCCACCGCCAGCGCCAATAGTGCCGATATCAATCATTGGCACCAGCACCGGGTAGCCGCCGATCCAGGTGTCGCGGGCCGTGGCTTCACTGTAGTGGCCATCAATGACGATACCGATGTCTGCACTGGTCCCGCCCACATCAAATGTAATGATCTTGCGTTTCTTTGAACGCGCGGCCGACCAGGCGCCACCTAATACGCCAGCCGCCGGGCCGGAAAGCAGCGTGATAACCGGCAGGTCTGCAACTGTCTGGGCGGTGGCAACACCACCGTTCGAGCCCATGATGTGCAGGTCTGCCGAGAGGTTTGCGCTTTTCAGTCGGCGATCCAGTTTTTGCACGTAACCACGCACCTTCGGCCCGATAAAGGCGTTCATGGCGGCGGTCGTGAAGCGTTCGAATTCGCGAAACTGCGGCGCGACATGGGCTGACGTTGTCACAAAGGCGTCCGGATACTCTTCCAGCACAATGTCGCGCGCCCGCTCTTCATGCGTGGGGTCGATATAGGAAAACAGAAAGCAGATCGCGATGGACTGCACGCCGCGTTTCTTGAGTTCGCGGGCGGCCTTGCGCACGTCTTTTTCATTGAGCGGCACAAGTACATCACCATTTGGCGGCACGAGGCGTTCTTTGACGGTCAGCCGATTGCGGCGCGGCACCAGCGGGCGCGCCTGCCAGGGAATATCCTGCATGATCGAATAGTTTTCGGGCCGCTGATGGCGGCCGATATGCAAAATATCGCGATACCCCTCGGTGGTGATCATGCCGGTTTCCGCACCGTCATATTCCAGCACCGCGTTGGTCGCAATTGTTGTGCCATGAAAAACGTGGTCGATGGCAGCAGGCGGTGTATCGGCCAGTGTGCACAGCGCAACGATGCCATCGGTTACACCGACGGAGGGGTCGTCCGATGTCGTCGGCACTTTGTGGATCTGCGTCGCCAGGGTCTTTGTATCGGTAATGATCAAGTCGGTGAAAGTTCCGCCAACATCCACGCCGATCAATTTCATGGGCTCATTCCGTCTTTGTGTATCTGCTCGGAGCCTCGCGGCTCGTTCAATTTCTGCACGCCCGGCGCCGCCAGGACGAACTGTTCAGTCCGTATCAGAGCGCCGGAAAGGCCGCAGTCTGTGGACTTAGCTCGTCCACGTCAAGAACCGCTGTATCGTTTGAATATTAAGGAATTTGGCCTGTTCCCGATCGGTTGCATGGGGCAGTATGTCCGGACCAATTAATCCATCAAATGAGCCGCGTTGCGAGGCGGCTCAAAAAACATGACGGGAGGCCAAAATGGCGAAAAAGCGAGTTCTGGTGATTGTTCCCTTTGCCTTTGACGATTCAGGTATCGGAAACCGGGAGAGCCAACTCGATGCGGTTGAGCTCGGGCCGGATATCCAGTTCGAGTTCAAGGGCGTCAAGGCAGGCCCGGCGATTCTCGATAGCCACCATGACTATGTGTTGGGCGAGATCGCGTTGTTCGAGGCAGGTATGGAGGCCCAGAACGAGGGCTATGACGCTGTCTGTATCGATACCATGAGCGATTCCGGTGTCGGCGCGTTGCGCTCTGTACTTGATATTCCGGTTATTGGCCCGGGCCGTGCGTCCTATTGCACGGCGCTGATGCTCGGCGACAAGTTTTCCGTCGTGACGCAGTGGGACGGTTGGATGCCGCTTTATAAGAAGGGCGCGAAGGAAGCCGGCCTGTCAGACAAACTGGCTTCGGTTCGCTCCATCAACGTGTTGCCGGACCCGGAAAATTTGCTGGGTGGCAAGGAAGAGGTGGTGTTTCCCTTGCTCCTCGAGGCCAGCATGGCAGCAATTGAAGAAGATGGCGCAGAAGTAATCCTGCTGGGCTCCACCACCATGCATCAGGCCGCCGGCTACCTGTCGGAGAACTTGCCGGTGCCGTTGATCAATCCGGGCCCACTCACCTACAAATTGGCCGAATTTTACCTGGGTCTGGGTATCTCGCAGAGCCGCAAGGCCTATCCGAGTCCGAAGTTCCCCAACAATGCCATGGTGCACGCCATGATGGACGGGGCTGCGGCTGCGGAGATTAAGACAGCCAAATTCTAGCGTTTTGTGATGCGGAGCGCCGATAAGCGCTCCGCATCGCCAATTTATTTTCGCAGATCGACAGGCGGGTCTGAGCAAACGCCGGGGCCGAAATCCGGAGCATGTGTGTTCAGCTCATATCGGAACACGACCCAAGGCACAGTTATGTCTCGATTGATCAATGAAACCTTGGTCGTTTTGAAGGACCAGGTGTGTTTCTCAGTGCCGTTCCAGCGCACGTTGTGGCACGTGCCCCAAAACGCGTGGGCCGGGCCGTAGGCATCGGTGAGTTCGTTCAGGAACCGCTCAAGGTGCCGGGTATGCCCGGTTTCAATCTCTATGTTGACGGCTGATATCCGATTGCTGTCTTGCTCCTCGCACAGCCAGACAATCCACTTTTCATCCAGCAACTCAATGGGCACCGCATATCGAACGGGACAGCCACCGAGGCTGGTTTTCGTTTGCTGAATTGTAAGTGCGCCGCCGTAGTGCGCGATCACCTCATCAGTTGTCATGCCCCAGCGGATATGGTCCCAGCCTAGTACGTCGCCTGTCTCTGCCGGGGTGTCGGAGGTGGCTCCCACGGGTGTGGTTGCCAACAGGAACAGGGCAAATATGGCAACGCCGGGCCATGTCAGTCGTCGGTACATGTCTGACAAACTAGTGCGTCGGCAGCCTATGCCCAGCCGCCGGCGACGGGAATGACCTGAGCTGTCATGAAATCACCCCCGGGCGAGGCCAGAAAAGCGATCAGCGCGCCGACTTCGTCAGGCTTACCGAGACGCCCCAGCGGAATGTTTTTCAGTATTTTGCCGCGCGCGACTTCATCCTCCAGCAACTCAGCCGGAAAATAGCTTGGGCTCTCGACATAGTTGGGGGCGACGGCGTTGACCTGAATGTTGTCGCGGGCAAGTTCGCGCGCCAGCGAAATGGCGAGCGAATTGGCGGCCCCACGTGTCGCCGCATACATTGAATAATTGGGCAGGCCACGCAGCGGCGCCGCGGAAGTCACCAGAATGATCTTGCCGGCCTTGCGTGCCTTCATTGCCGGCACGGCGGCACCGATAAGTGCGAAAGGTGCAACCACCATTTCCTCGAACCCGGCCCGCAAATCGCGGAGGTCGGCGCTCTCGACCGGCGCGCGAATAGCCGGAAACGCGTCGTTGGAGACCAGAATATCGATGGCGCCATGGTCGCGCTCAGTTGCGGCAATCAGGTCCGCCGGTTCCTGCGCCGGGGATGCGATGTAGCCAGCATTGGCGGCCTCAAAGGCGCTGCGCACATCTGCATCGGTGAAATCACGATCGTGGCAGACGACGGTGGCACCGTTCGCCGCCAGCGCGCGCGCGGCGGCCAGGCCGACGAAATGGTTGATGTTGGTGACAAGTGCGGTGCGCCCGTCGAGGCTGTTCATAGCGTTCATATCAGTCCCAGGGTTTTCATGGATTGGTGGCCGCCACGACAAATGATCAGGTGGTCGTGGACGGTGACGCCCAGCTTGCGGCCAGCGTCCATCACTTCGCGGGTCATCTCAACATCGGCGTCAGACGGGGTGGGGTCGCCGCTGGGATGGTTGTGCACGAGAATAATGGCGGAGGACTGAAGCTCCAGTGCCCGCTTGATGACTTCGCGCGGGTACAACGGCACATGGTTGACCGTGCCTTCCTGCTGCACTTCGTCAGCCAGCAGGCCGTTGCGATGATCCAGAAACAGCACCCGAAACTGCTCCGTCGGGCTATGGGCCATCGCCGCCGTGCAATAATCGATCAACTTGTCCCAGCTGCCAATAACGGAGCGGTCCATCACGTCTTCTCGCAAGGCACGTCGCGAAATCGCGTTGGCCAGCCCGATAACGTGGCTCACTGCATCACCGGCCCCCTCAACTTCGGTAATTGATTTGGGATCTGCCGCCAGCATGGCTGCGAGGCCGCCGAACTTGTCCATCAGCCGCTTGGCAAGTGGTTTGACGTCGCGCCGCGGCAACGCGTTGAACAGCAGCAGTTCAACAAGTTCGTAGTCAGCAAGGGAGTCAGCGCCACGTTCAGCAAAACGTTGGCGCAGCCGGGCGCGGTGTTCGTGATAGTGCGGCTTATCGGCCACCCTGGTTCACCCTAGTTATAAGGTGGCTTGGTGTGGCCGTCCGGCGACAGCGTGAATATCTCGTAGCCGGTCCCAGTCACGCCAATGGTGTGCTCAAACTGGGCCGAAAGCGACCGGTCCTTGGTTACCGCCGTCCAGCCGTCCTTGAGCAGTTTCACCTGCCAGGTGCCGAGATTGATCATGGGTTCGACCGTAAAGATCATCCCAGCCTGCATTTCAAGGCCGTCTCCGGCTTCGCCGTAATGCATGACGTTAGGGGCATCGTGGAACACTCGGCCGATGCCGTGGCCGCAAAAATCCCGCACAACCGAACAACGTTCACCCTCGGCAAAGCTCTGGATAGCGTGGCCAAGGTCGCCAAATTTGGCGCCGGGGCGAATGGTTTCAATGCCGCGCATCATCGCTTCATAGGTGATGTCGACCAGTCGGCGCGCTTTGACCGACGCTTTGCCGACCAGATACATGCGGCTCGAATCGCCGTGCCAGCTATCAACGGTCGGGGTCACATCGATATTGACGATGTCGCCGCTCTCAAGCACGCGCTCGCCGGGAATGCCGTGGCAAACCACGTGGTTGACTGACGTGCAGATAGACTTCGGAAACCCCCGGTATCCCAACGGTGCACTGATGCCGCCGCGCTCGTCGACGAAGTCGTGACACAATTTGTCGATTTCATCGGTAGTGACGCCGGGAACCACATGGTCGGTAATAAAATCAAGGGTTTCGGCGGCCAGTTTGCCAGCCACGCGCATGGCGTCGAACTCCTTCTCGCCGTGCAATTTGATGCTGCGCTCAGTCATGAATGTTTCAACAGTCCCGTGGCCGCGCACAGGGATGCGCGGGCCGCTCCAGTAAAACTATGAATACCCTGTTCCTTCCGCCGGCTCATACGTCGATTGGCAACGCGCGATCAAGCCAAATTCCCGTCTCGTCGAGTTTACAGGAATAGCAAAGGGCTTCAACGCCGCCCGACCGGGCATCGGCAAAGGCAGCCGCGTAGTGCGGGTCGATATCGTCAGCGAGCTTGAAGGTGTCGCAGTCCGCCCGCTGCACCGTATACAGCATGACGGCGCGGGCACCCTCCTGAACCATGTCCTTCAGTTCGAGCAGGTGTTTGGCCCCGCGTGCGGTCACAGAATCCGGAAATTCAGCTGGCCCGCTGCGCCGCAAATGCACATTTTTCACCTCGACATAGCACGGTGCTTTGTCGTCGGCCTCAAGCAGCAGATCGATGCGGGATTTTCGGCTGCCATAGCGCACCTCGGGCCGGATCGTCGGATAGCCCGCGAGTTCCGATACTGTGCCGTTGGCGATGGCCTCGGCGGCGAGTTTGTTGGGGTGCTGGGTGTTGATGCCAACGAGCCCGTTTTTATCGCTGCCGGCGCGCACCATCTCCCAGGTGAATTTCAGTTTTC
>JABJCZ010000264.1 GCA_018668475.1 Alphaproteobacteria bacterium
AGCGTATGACCGGTGACGACTACGGGTATTGTGTTGCCTGTGATGAAGCCATCGGTCTGGCGCGGCTTGAGAACGACCCCGCTGTCTCCACTTGCATCAAGTGCGCGAGCAAGGCTTGAAGCCTCACTCCACGTGCGGGTGCCCTCAGCCGACCTGGCAGAGCATGCCGCCGTCGATCGGCAAGATATGGCCGGTTATGTAGCTCGACTTATCTGAACAAAGCCACACGACGGCTTCAGCAACCTCCTCAGCTTCTCCCACACGGCCCATGGGCACCCCGGAAGCGGCGAGATCCACATCGCCTTTCCAGTCGGACATCAACATTGGTGTGCGGATGGGGCCGGGAGCCACGGCGTTGACCCGAATTCCTTTGGTCGCAAGCTCTAGCGCGGCTGTTTTGGTCAGCCCACAGACAGCGTGCTTGCCAGCAATGTAGCCAGACCGGTTGGGATAGGCGTTGAGGCCCCATGTCGAGCTGGCATTGACGATGGCGCCGCCGCCGGACTCCAGCATGGCTGAAATTTCGTGTTTCATTGCGTGGTAGATACCGCGAAAAACGACATCAAGCGTATGATCGAGTGCGGCCATGTCCTGGTCTTGAACGGCCGAATGCGGAGAAACTATTCCGGCACCGTTAAATGCAATGTCGAGGCGCCCATAAGTGCTGACTGCGGCGCTGACAAGCGCTTCTACTGCCGCTTCGCTGGTGACATCAGTGTGCACAAATGTTGCCTTGCCCCCGGCGTCCTGTAGCAGGGCCACAGTTTCCTTGCCGCCGGCATCGTCGATATCGCCCAACATGACAGATGCGCCCTCGGCGGCCATTGCCAGTGCGCTCGCCCGGCCAATACCGGAGCCGCCGCCGGTTACGAGCGCAATTTTTTCTTCAAACATCATGGTCTGGTTCTCCATTGGTATACCGAGAATTGGGTCAGTGATTTATCGGGGCCAGTTTTTCGAGAAAGTCGGGGTCGAGCGGATCAGCGATCTTGCTTGAGAGCGTCTCCACTGTCATCCAGACCTTCGGCAGACTGTCGACGATTACACTTCGTCCGCTTGCACTGCGTACAATGAAGCTGGAGTTCGCCCAGTCCGATACCTTGCAGCCGTATTGGCCGGCGATGCGGTTGATCAATTGAATTCGCGCGGTGCGGCTCATCAACCGTGCCCGTCCGGATGGCAAGGCAGACTGGTGGCCGGCATTGGTGCCAGCCTCCGTCCAATGGCGTTCACCTGTCAGCATTGTGCAAAAGGCGCACATGAGTATCTCTCCCGGGAATTTCGCCCGCAGTCCCAAGCGCCGCACGTTTTCTGAAAGGAAAAAATTATTCCCATCAGGATAAATTTGTGTGGACAGCGCGTGCTCACTCTACAAGGATAAGCATGTGCTTCGCCTGAACATCAAGTGTTGTCTCGTGTTGCCAGCCCGGTTCTTTTCCACCGGTTTGAGCGGCGGCATATGGGGGGATGATCAGGCGGTAAGAGCCCGGCACCGGTCTTGCCGAGGGCAAGCTCGATTGCGTGGTGGACGCCGGAGTTGGGCCGGTTGCACCAAAGCAGGAGGATGCAGCATGAACACGTCAGACGATGGCTCAGAACGAATCACAATTGTGTCGAGCGAATTCACACCTGCCGCGATGGAATATCACCGTCAGCGTATGGCAGATAAGGGCTATACCATTGATACCCCCATCGTGAAGCATCGGTTCTTTGAGACCGACGGAATGGGCGATCCGGTTGAGTTGTTTGACGGCGCACCGCGCTATTCGGCCACATTCGTGAAGAAAAAATCCGGCTGATACCAGTTGCCCGATGGGTCGTCGGGCAAACCGTTGGCATGATGCCGCCCTCGGCTGATATGGTCGGGCCGCAATTGCGGAGGGGTCATGATTGGTATTGCTGCATCGGCGGAAGATAAACGGCGCGCGCTCAGGGCCGACCTGAAGAGTGGCCGGCTGCTGCGCTATGTCGGCGCATTTTCGCCAATTGTCGCCAAACTGGTGGCGGATATCGGCTTCGACGGGGTTTACGTCAGCGGGGCCGGCCTGTCGGCTGACCGCGCACTGCCCGATATAGGGCTGATTACCCAGACAGAAGCCGCCTTGCGCGGCGGCCAGATCGCCGAGGCCACGGCGCTGCCAGCTATTTTTGATGCTGACACCGGGTACGGTGAGGCCGTCAACGTCGTTCGCACGATTCACGAACTTGAGCGGGCTGGCCTTAGTGGTTGCCATCTGGAAGACCAGATCAATCCCAAGCGCTGTGGTCACCTCGACAACAAGCAACTGGTTGAAACCGGTCAGATGGTCGAAAAGATCCGCGCGGCTGTCGGCAGCCGGCGAGACCCGAACTTTCTGATAATGGCCCGCACTGATGCGCGCAGCGTTGAAGGGCTGGACGCGGCAATTGAGCGCGCCAAGGCGTATG
>JABJCZ010000265.1 GCA_018668475.1 Alphaproteobacteria bacterium
AGGCAATGAGCCGTACTGGCCACGCCTTCTATGGCTTCGCCAACCAGTATCGGGCCGAAGCTGCGAAGCTGATGATCGAGGGGCTCTTTCCCGGTGAGGACTGGGCCGGGCGGGTGCGCGTGTTCGCGTCGGGCACAGATGCGGTGGAGAGCGCCATCAACATGGCACGCTTGCACACCGGGCGCGCCGGCGTGTTGACCCAGGCGCACAGCTTCCACGGCATGGTCATGGGCTCAACCATGGTGCGCGGCTACCGCAACAACATCACGCACGCTGACGACCTGAATACCGTGCGCGATACGCCGGGCTTTCCGCCGCAAGGCTACATCCCTGTGCCGGCGCCTGAGCATGAGGATTTTCCCGTTGTTGAGGGCCAGGCCCTGCCGTCGCTGGCCGCAACTGAAGAGATCATCCGTGCCGTCGGGCCGGAGAATATTGCCGCGATGATCGCCGAGCCCATGCTGGGCGCCGGCGGTACCTTTCCGCATCCGCAATACATGGCCGATATGGCGGCGATGTTGAAAAAATACGGCATCCTCTGGATATCGGACGAAGTGATTACCGGCATTGGCCGGCTGGGCGAGTGGTTCGGCTACCAGAGTACGCCGGGCGTCGCACCTGACCTCATCGCCTGCGGCAAAGGACTGACCGGCTGCGTCATGCCGGTGGGCGCGGTGATCGCGTCAAAAGAGATCGCCGAGCCTTTCGAAAACGCGCGCTGGTGGTCCGGCTCCACCTGGGATGGTCACCCGCTGGTGTGCGCCGCCATTGTCGGCGCGCTGGAATGGGCGTTTGAAAACGACATCCTGCAATCCGTCCGCCAGAAGGGCGCGCACCTGAACGCCCGGCTGAATGACCTGAAGGACAAACACAATTGCGTCGGCCGCGTCGCGGGCCGGGGCTTGTATCAAACGCTGGATCTGGTGGGCAGCGATGGTACCCCCATCATCGAGGAGGACCGCTTCCACGCCTTCACCGGCGACACGTCAAGCAACCCCAACTCAATGATCTACGCCGAATGCGCCGCCCACGGTGTGTACCTCGGCGGTTACACCCCCAACACCGTAAAGGTCGGCCCCCCCTTCACCATCACCTCCGACGAAATCGACCTCGCTATGGACGCCCTTGACTCCGCCCTCACCAAAGTGGGGGAGAAGTGGCATAAGTAGGTCGGCCCTGAATTGCTTGCGTTATGATGCCTGTCGGCGTTGGTGGCAGGATGGGCACGATTGAATAATTCGAGAGACAAAACCAAGTGGCAGGTGTTGAGCGTAAACTGACGACCATTGTGGCGGCGGATGCTGAGGGGTTTTCGAAGCTCATGGGGGCTGATGAGGCGGGCACGCTGGCGGCATTGAAAGCGTGCCGGGCGATAATGGATGCCACCATTACCGAGCATCAGGGGCGTATCTTTGGCGGGGCGGGGGACTCATTGATTGCCGAGTTTGCCTCGCCGGTGCAGGCGGTCATTGCCGCCAACGAATTCCAGCGCCAGATAGCCGAGCGGAACGAGCACCCTGATACGCCGCTTGCCATGCGCTTTCGCGTCGGCATCAACATGGGTGATGTGATTATCGAGGGCGAGAATCTCTATGGCGACGGCGTTAATGTCGCCTCGCGGCTGGAGGGCGTGGCGGTGCCGGGCGGCGTGTGCATTGCCGCCAAGGTATATGAGGAAGTGCGCCGCAAGCTTGATCTGGGCTTTGCATTTGGGGGCATGCAGGAGCTCAAGAATATCGATGAACCCATCGGCATCTATTGCCTGAACACGCCGGATGATCCGCGCAAACCCGATGACCCGTGCACGCCTCGTGGACCGGCGGGGGTGAGCGCGCCGGATGTCAGCGCGGCATTACCTGCGGCGCGTCGGGCCATGCGCGAGACGCCGCTGGTGGTCTTCCATGCCATCAAGGTGATCTCGGGCGATGGCGAGGTGGTGGATCTGGCCGCCGGCCTCGGCGAGGATATTCACGCCGGGCTGGTGACCGTAAAGGCTATTCAGGTAGCGCTGGGCGAAGGGGCCGCAGATGCGGCGGCGCCCGGCGAGGCGCCGGATTTTGTGCTCGAGGGCAGTATCCGCGCGTCGGGCCAGCGGCTGCGGCTGAGTTTCACCCTGGCTGATGTGGGGGCCGGAAAACAGGCGTGGTCTGAGCAGTTTGATCGGACCCTTGATGATGTGTTCGATCTGCAGGACGAAATCTCGCGCTCGGTGGTTTTTTCCGTTCGTTTGCACGTGATCGAGCAGGTGTTCCAGCGGCTGAAATCCACTGACAATGACGCGCTGTCCACGCCCCAGTTGCTGGACAAGGCCGCTGGCTATTATGTCTCAGGCTATGGCGATAACGGACCGGCCGAGGCCGCGCTGCGTGTGGCCGTTTCGCGCGAGCCGGACAACTCCATGGCGCTGGGGATGCTGGCGGCATGCCTGCATCGCCTGTCGGAATATTCGGCAGCCGCCATTCCGCCGGACCGCGTGGCGGAGATCCGCGACCTGGCGGCCCGCGCGGTGGCGCTGGCGCCGCAAAGTTATTACGCGCGGTTTATTGATTCCGTAGTGCGGTTTGATATTGATGGCAACGTTGAGTCCGCGCGCGGCCAGGCCGAGACCGCTCTTGAGCTGAACCCCAACATGCTGCCTGCGAGTGGCATGGTGGCGCTCTGCCGCATACATGGCGGCGAGGTGGATGAAGGCCTAGTGGCGCTGACCGAAGTGGTCGACGCGACCCGGGGAGACCCGCATCGTCCGCGCCACATGCGCGAGATTGCGCTGGGGTATTTTATCAAGGGCGAGTTTGACACGGCGGCCCGGCACGCCACCCGGCTGGTCGATGCCGTGCCGGAGTTGAGGCGAAACTGGGCGGTCAATGCCGCCTTGCAACAGGCC
>JABJCZ010000266.1 GCA_018668475.1 Alphaproteobacteria bacterium
CAGTCGTCGTGGTTTGAATGTGAATATTGGCCTGCGGCTCATGATCGGGTTTGCGGCGGTTGCCACAATCCTGGTTGTTGCGGTGGGTATGACCGTGTTCAAGGCGGATTCCGTCGGAACAACAACTCATCGTATTTCCGAAGTGCGGGTACCAACCGCCGCTGCCGGCGCCGGGCTGGTCAATGATATCAACGCCTCACTTGCCTCATTGAGGGGATGGATGCTGACCGGCGATGAGAATTTCAAGGTCGAGCGCGCGGCGGTATGGGCGGATATCGATGAGACAAGCGCCAAGCTGGACCGGCTCTCGCAGGGTTGGACTGACGCCAAAAATGTCGAGAAATGGGCCGAGGACAAGAACATTCTCGCAGAATTTCGGATTGCGCAGGCCGATGTAGAAGCAATTGCCAATAACGCTGATGAGCAGCCGGCGACCAAGTTACTGGTTACTGAGGCCGCTCCCCGTGCGTCGGTGATGGTAGCCGCGATCACCCAGATGATTGACCTTGAAGGGTCGGTTACCATGAACATTGGCAACATGGAAAGCCGGCGCAATCTGCTGGGCATCATGGCCGATGTGCGTGGCACGCTGGGGCTTGGTCTCGCCAGTATTCGCGCCTACCTATTGACCGGCGACGACAAGTTCAAAGCCAGTTTTGATACGCTATGGGCGAAAAACGAGCGTCGCTTCGGTGACCTGCAGGCACGGGAGCATCTGTTCAATGATGGGCAGGCAAAAGCGTTCAAGGAATTTTCTGCG
This sequence comes from Alphaproteobacteria bacterium, assembly GCA_018668475.1. Classification (GTDB taxonomy): domain Bacteria; phylum Pseudomonadota; class Alphaproteobacteria; order UBA828; family UBA828; genus JABJCZ01. Next base: position 761 of record JABJCZ010000266.1, read on the forward strand.
ACGCGTGGCGAGTTTGCTCCCTTGCCAGCTCAGATGTTCGAAATCCGTGGCTCTGAAAAATGGAACATGGCCAACTACACGCTGATTACCCAGGCGGCCCCCCGGGCGAATATATTGATGGCTGCCCTCAAAGGTGAAATGGACGCTGACGGCGTGCGGCAAGGTGGCATGGTGGATGCTCAGGCCAAGTTGCTTGATGATGATGCCGTCGACGCCATGTCCCATATCGATACGTTGGTCCTCATTGAATGGGTCCTGCTGGGTGTGGGGCTTGTTCTCGCGCTGCTCATCTCCATGGTTACAGGTCGGGCGATCGTCGGGCCGATCAAGGGGATGACGGCAGCCATGGGCACACTTGCTGCCGGCGATCACTCGATCGATATCCCGGCGCGTGAGCGCAAGGATGAGATCGGTGCCATGGCGGGCGCGGTGCAGGTGTTCAAGGACAATGCGATTGAAGTGGAACGGTTGAACATCGAGCAGGAGGCCGAGCGGGCCAAGCGCCGGAAGCGCGCCAACGCGAGAGAGAAGCTCTGTGATGACTTCGATGCCAAGATTTTGGGTGTAGTGGACTCCGTGGCATCGGCTGCCAACGAGACCGAAACCGCAGCCAGCACCATGGCGGCGAACGCCGAACAGACCACCCAGCAAAGTGCGGCGGTCGCTGCAGCATCTGAACAGGCGACCAACAGCGTGCAAACGGTTGCCAGCGCGGCAGAAGAACTGGCGGCATCGATCAGCGAAATTGCCCGCCAGGTGGATAAGGCATCGACAGCGGCCAAGGGTGCCGTGACTGAAGCGGAAAAAACTAATGTGTCGGTCAAGAGCCTGAGTCAGGCCGGTGAGAAGATTGGTGAGGTGATCCAGTTGATCAGCGATATCGCATCGCAGACCAATTTGCTCGCGCTGAACGCCACCATTGAAGCCGCACGGGCCGGAGAGGCCGGCAAGGGTTTTGCCGTGGTGGCCTCCGAAGTCAAGAGTCTGGCCACCCAGACTGGCCGGGCAACCGAAGAGATTACGGCCCAGATTGCCAACTTGCAGGCTGCGACGGAAGAAGCCGTCACCGCCATCGAGGGCATCGGTGCGTCTATTGGCAGTATCGATGAAATTACCATCACGGTGTCCTCTGCTGTTGAGGAGCAGCGCGCGGCAACGAGCGAAATTTCGACCAGCGTGCAGCAGGCCGCACAGGGCACTCAGGAAGTGGACGAGCAATATCGCCAACGTCAATACTGCGGCTCAGGAAACCGGGTCCGCTGCAATCCAGATGACGGCAGCGGCTGGGGACTTATCCAGCCAGGCCGTGGTTATGCGTGACGAGGTTGAGGGATTCCTGAAATCGGTTCAGGCACTTTAGGCGCCATCCAGTACCGGGCTAAATATAGCTCAGTTTGAATGTCCCTCTGGGCTTGCCGCCTGGGGGGACATTTTTTTGTCGCCTCATCCGTTTCGGGCAGTTGGCTGGGCCGCGCGCGGGTGAAGTGTCCAGATGATCGGCGCGCGATACTCATTGACACATACCGGTCCACAGGGTCTAAGCGCGGCATGACTTTTTTAGCCAATATTGTCTTCCGGGCCGGGTAATGGCCGCGTCGTCTGCCGCCGTCTCGCGCCATATGTTCATGCCGGCAATTGCCGTGCTGGGCGTGGTCTACAGTTCCATCTTTCCGGTCAATAGAATGAGCGCAGAAAGTGGCGACCCCTACATTGGCTATGTGTTCTGGTTTTCATTGATCGCTTCGGCAGCGCTGCTGGGCATCTGCGCACTTCGGCGTCAGATGCCGCCGATTACGCTGCCCCATGTGCGGGCCTATGCGATTCTCGGCATCGTTGGCGTTGCGTTGCCGGTGCCACTGCTGACGTATGTAGCGCCGAAGGTGCCGGTTGGCATCATCACGCTTGAGCTGGCGCTGGTGCCACTGTTGACCTATCTGATCTCGTGGCTATTGCGCATTGAGCGTCTGAGGGCGAGCGGCGTTGTCGGATTGATGTTCGGGCTGGCGGGGATGTTGCTGGTGCTGGTCCCCGATGTTGGTCTGCCTGATCCCGATATGGTCGGTTGGGCCGCGCTGGCGCTAATCGGGCCGCTCTGCTTCGCCTGCGCCAATGCCTTTGCCACGGTGTTTCGTCCGCCGGCGGCCTCATCGTTAGTCATGGCCGCAGGGTTGACGACATGCGCCACCATCATGCTTGCGCCAGTGATCGTAGCCAGTGGACATGCTTATGTTTTTCCGGGCCCGGTTTTTGAAGGCAACCTCGCTGTGCTGGCCGCTGCGGCCATCACCGCGCTGTGCACGATTTGCTGGTTCGCCATCGTACGCCGGGTTGGGCCGGTCTACTTCTCGCAGTTCAACTATTTCATCGTGTTGGGCGGATTTGGCTGGGGCATGGTGCTTTATGGGGAGCGTCACAGCTGGCTGGTCTGGGTTGCGGTTGCGCTGGCCTTCGTCGGTCTTGCTGTCTTCAATTATGGCGCTGCACGCGCCGCCAGGGCCGCCGCCGCGAGCGGGGCAGCACCTGCTGCTCGGACTGCTGCTGACTGACGAGCCGAGCGCTGGGTAGATTTTTCTGCCCCGTGCCCCCACGGGCCCAATGTTCGGTCGTCCATGATACCGGCCTAATGGTCGGCGACGACCTCGGCAAGGACGCGCGCGAGGCGCCGGGGGGAATAGGGTTTCGCGAGGAAAGCGCTGGCACCTGCTGCCGACGCTGTCGCAGCCGACAATGCATCCGACTTCCCGGTAACCATGATGAACGGCAAATGCTTGTCGCGGTGGCGCAAGTGGGTGAGCAGCTCAAGCCCGCTGACCTCAGGCATGTCCCAGTCACACAGTACGATGTCCACCGATGGGGTGCTGTTGCTCAGCATATGAAGGCCTTCAAGACCATCTGAAGCGACGTGCACATGGCTCACGCCGAGCGTCGAGAGCACGGTGGCAAGAACGTCGCGGGACGACTGACTATCGTCAACCACCAGTGCGGTGAGGCCCGCGAGGCCGGAGACGCCGGGCGTCCGGGCGGTATCCGTCAGCTCACTCTGGCGGGTAGCTACATGCATGTCGTCCTCCTCATGACCGTCGGCATATCAGGCAGACAAATTACTGGACTTATGGAAAGTCACGCGATTGTGAACATTGGGTCCGAGAACGTAAAAAATTACATAAATAATTGTTATGCAACGATATATTTGGATAAGTGTAAGCAGTGTTAAGATTAATATACTCGGGATTTGTGGGAAAATCAAGACGGGAAAATAGGCTAAAAATTACCTATAAAACTCAACGGGTTGTGTCGCGTCACCCGAGGCCGGCTTGATGCAGGTCAAGGCTGAGTCCGGTGGCGGCTGGTACAGGTTGCCGCATCAGGAGCGACGCGAAACGGTTTCCCATGGGCTTGACCGATGAACCACCGGGGTGGCGTGTGGCATTGCCGCGTTTCCCCTTGCCTCCACGACCGCCTTTTTTGCCGTCGCCTGCCGACCTGCGCGACCTGGCCCTGCGCGCGGCGCCCCGTATCGCCCGGCGCGTCGTTCACTTGCCGGCACTGCAGGTGGCGCTTGATGCCTTGATGCGCCTGCTTGCCCGACGCCACCCCGGTATTTTCGAACGCCTCGAAGACCTCGGCGAAGCCGTCATTTTGATCGCTCCCGATGGGTTGCCCTGGCATGTGCTGCTGGCGCCCGGCTGTGCTCCACCCCGCGCCACGCTGGTCCGTGCAGATGACCCGGTGCCG
>JABJCZ010000267.1 GCA_018668475.1 Alphaproteobacteria bacterium
CACATTGCGCGGCAAGACCGTGGCAATTGTCGGCTATGGCGGTATCGGGCGAGCTTTTGCCCAATTGCTGGAGCCATTTGGGTGCCGGGTCGTCGTGATCAACCGTGCGGGTTCAACTCCCGATGCATTCGTGGACCGCGCGGCTACGCTGGACCAGTTACCTGCTATCCTTGAAGTCGCGGACGTTGTGGTTCTGACGTTGTCGCTTAATCACGCGACGCGGGGCGTGATTGATGCCGCGGCGCTAGGCCGCATGGCAAATGATGCGACCCTGCTCAACCTAGCGCGCGGCGCGTTGATTGATGAGGCAGCATTGTATGCGCATCTGGTTGCGCATCCGAGCTTTGTGGCGTGCCTTGACGCCTGGTGGTCGGAGCCCTTCACCCAGGGGCGGTTTGAAACCGGTTTTGATTTTTTCGCCCTACCGAATGTGCTGGGCTCGCCACACAATTCCGCGCAAGTGCCCTTTATTCACGAGCACGGTGCGCGGCTTGCATCAGAGAATATCGCCCGCGCCCTGAGCGGTGCTGCGCCATGGCATCTCGTAGGACCGGAAGAACGGCCCTAGTCGTTTGCCGAATACACGCCGCCGTGGAGATTCGGCGGCTGCGGCGTAAGCGCCAAGTAAGCGCTAGCGTCCGGCCGTGAAGTATTCAGCATTGGGGCGCATGTCGGTGGCGGAGGCAAGGCGGTTGGTCATGTTGTAAAAGCCAGCTACCTCCGCGATATCGAAAATGTCCTCATCGGAGAAGCCGACCTTGCGCAGCGCCGCGCGCCCGGATTCGCCTGTGCCTTCCGCGTCTACGGTCAGTGTCCAGGCGAAATCGAGCATGGCGCGGACGCGCTGACTCAGGTCTGCCGCGCGATAGTTGGTTACTAGTGTATCGCCCAATGCGGCATCACCCGACAGGTGGCGGACAGCCGCGCCGTGGGCGATCAGGCAGTAGTGGCAATGATTGGCGGCAGAGACGACAACGGCGATCATTTCGCGCTCAAGTTTGCTTAGTCCGCTTTCGCCCAGCATGAGGGCATTGTTGTAGGCGCGAAAATATTCGAATTTATCGGGCCGTAAGCTGTAGGCGCGCAGTACGTTAGGCACGAAGCCAAGCTTCTCGCGGCATATTGCGAAAATGGTCCGGATATTTTCCGGTAATCCGCGCTCGGAGGGCAGCCGCAGCGCATGGACGGCATTCTTGCGCGGTCGCTTTGTCGTGCGCGGCGCCATCAGCGTTGCCCCACTTGTGCCCGATCGCGCAGCAGCTGGTCCGCCAGCACACAGGCCATCATGGCTTCACCGACCGGCACCGCGCGAATGCCGACGCAGGGGTCGTGACGGCCTTTGGTCTCAATTTCGGTTTCTTCACCGCCGCGCGTGATGGTGCGCCTGGGCGTGAGGAACGAACTGGTCGGCTTTACCGCGAACCGGCATATGACCGGCTGGCCTGTGGAGATGCCGCCAAGAATGCCACCGGCGTTATTGGAGAGAAACGCCGGCGCATTACCGACCATACGGATCTCGTCGGCGTTTTCGGGTCCTTCCAACATAGCGGCGCCCAGGCCAGCGCCGATCTCGACTGCTTTGACTGCGTTGATGCTCATCATCGCGCCGGCCAGCTCGGCATCAAGCTTGCCATAGATCGGCGCGCCGAGCCCGGCGGGCACACCCTCGGCCACAACTTCGATGATCGCGCCGGTGGACGAGCCGCGTTTGCGCACGTCGTCGAGGTAATCCTCCCAGGCGTCCACCACATTGCCATCGGGGCAGAAGAAAGGATTCTCAGACACTTCGTCCCAATCCCACGATGCGCGGTCGATGGTCTTTGTCCCAAGCTGCACGACCGCGCCGCGCACGGTTACGCCCGCGCTCAGCACCTTGCGGGCGACCGCGCCGGCTGCCACACGGGCTGCCGTTTCGCGCGCTGAGGAGCGCCCGCCACCGCGATGGTCGCGGATGCCGTATTTCTGGTCGTAGGTGATGTCGGCATGGCCGGGGCGGTATTTTTCGGCGATGTCGCCATAGTCCCTCGAGCGCGCATCCTCGTTGCGGATCATCAGACTGATCGGCGTGCCGGTGGTTTGCCCGTCGAATGTGCCAGAGAGGATTTCAACCGTGTCGCTCTCCTTGCGCTGAGTGACAAACCGCGAGCCGCCCGGCTTGCGTTGATCAAGCCACGGCTGGATGTCGGCTTCCGTAAGGGCGAGGCCGGGCGGGCAGCCATCGACCACACAGCCGAGCGCCGGGCCGTGGCTCTCGCCCCAGGTGGTGACGCGAAACAGATGCCCGAATGTATTGTGGGACATGGTCTTGCCCAATCAAATGTGATGCCAGTTCAAGTATCTGGCTGGCCTGGCAAGTGCGAGACCAGCCCAACCTCGGACCCTAGAGACTAAACCCTAGACGGTCGCAATATCTGGTGCGTCCGGGTGTTTCATGCCGACGACATTGTAACCGCAATCGACATGATGGATTTCACCGGTCACGCCGCTGCCAAGGTCTGACAACAAATAGACCGATGAGCCGCCAACTTCGTCAATGGTCACATTCCGACGGAGCGGCGCATTTAGCTCGTTCCATTTCAGGATGTACCGGAAATCCCCGATGCCTGAGGCGGCCAACGTCTTGATTGGTCCGGCAGAAATCGCGTTAACGCGAATGTTGTCGGTGCCCAGGTCAGCCGCAAGGTAGGTCACGCTGGCCTCAAGCGCAGCCTTGGCGACCCCCATGACATTATAGTGCGGCATCCATTTTTCGGCACCGTAATAGGTCAAGGTCAGCAGGCTGCCGCCGTCGGTCATCAGCGGCACGGCACGCTGGCACACAGCAGTAAACGAGTAGCAGCTGATATCCAGGGTGTTACGAAAGTTTTCAGAGCTGGTCTCAAGATAGCGGCCCTTTAGCTCGTCCTTGTCGGAATAGGCGATGGCGTGGATCAGAAAATCCAGCTTGCCCCATTCCTGCTTGAGCGTGGCAAAGGTTGCATCAATTGAGGCCGCATCGGTCACATCGCAGGGCAACACGAGGTCGCTGCC
>JABJCZ010000268.1 GCA_018668475.1 Alphaproteobacteria bacterium
AACAGAATACCTCGCCAATATGAAAGAAATCGGCACCATCTACCGTAACCTCATGGGCAACCATTATCCGGCCATGACGATGGTCGAGGTCAAATCCCTGATCGAGGCCCGGGCGAAAGTGGAAGTGGAAACGACGGCAGTCGTCCCGTACGACGCCTGACCTGGGTCACGAGAGCGTGGCGCCGGCGGCAGCTGTTCGCCGCAATAGCGTTTACGGCAAAGGCGGTGTCACCTCCGGTCAAAACGACACAACGCACCGATGGGCCAGCTTCGGCCTCGTCCAGTGCGGCGCAGACTACCCGCGCCAAGGGGTCAAGTCACCGCACCGCGGACCGAAAACCGGGGATCCCGCCAGGTGCCGCTCTCCAGCACCTCGGCTAATTTCTCCGCCGCGTCCCATACATCGACGAAACGGGTATAGAGCGGCGCGAAGCCAAAACGCATGATATCGGGGGCGCGGAAATCACCGATTACCTTGCTCTCCAACAAGGCACGAATGACGGCGAAACCGTCTTCGTGACGAAATGAAACCTGACTGCCGCGATGGACGGCGTCACGCGGCGAAGCGAGGGCCAGCCCCTGCCCGGCACAGCGGGCTTCAACCTGTCTAATAAACAGCTCGCAAAGTGCCACGGATTTGGTCCGCAGGCGGTCCATGCCAGCGTCCACAACATCATCCAGGCTTGCATCCAAACTAGAAAGCGCCAGCACCGGCGGCGTGCCGGTCAACATCTGTCGCATTCCCGCTGCGGGTTCATAGCGACCGGAAAATTCAAACGGCGCTTGGTGTCCCATCCAGCCGGTAAGCGGTTGAGCAAGATTGGGGTGCAAGCGCGATGCCGCAAATGCCCAGGCCGGCGCGCCGGGCCCGCCATTCAGATATTTGTAACCGCAACCAACGGCCATATCCGCATCGCACGCGCCGAGGTCTACGGGCAGCGCACCCGCTGAATGACTGAGGTCCCACAGCACCAAAGCGCCCCTGGCATGTGCTGATTTTGTCACTGCGGCCATATCATAGACAGCACCTGTGCGATAATTGACGTGGGTCAGTGAAACCACCGCTGTCTCATCATCAATCGCCTCAATAATTGCGTCCGCCCGTACTTGGCGAAGCTCAATCGCTTCAGGCGATATATCGGCCACACTTTCGGCAATGTAAGTATCGGTTGGGAAGTTCCCAGCATCGGTCAGCAGTACGCGGCGACCCGGGCGCAGGGCGCGAGCCGCTGCAAGCAACTTGAAAAGTGTGATCGAGGTTGAATCACAAGTGATGACCTCCTGCGGCTCCGCACCGATCAGCCCGGCAACCTTTCCACCAACGCGGGCCGGCAGGTTAATCCAGTTCGCCTCGGTCCAGCTTCCGATCAGACCCTGGCCCCATTCGCTATCAACAACTTCTCTTAGCCGGTCACGGGCCGCACGCGACAACGGCCCGAGCGAGTTGCCATCAAGATAGATGACGCCATCCGGCATCAAAAAGCGGCTCCGAAAAGACGCCAGCGGATCCTCGGCATCGAGAGTCGCACAGTTTTCGCGTGTTATATCCATTGCCCTATTGTGCCGTGCCCGCACTGGGATTGCGATGGCAGTGTGAATAGCGCAACAATCAATGCCCCATGGTCAGACCAGCGTGAGAAAAGCCAATGAGCAAGCCATCCCCTCCCCCCTCCGGCGGTCAATTGCCAGATGGAGCCGCCACCGAGTTTTCAGACGCCATGAGCTATAGCGACTACCTGGCACTTGATCGCCTACTCGACAGCCAGAGACCACTGAGCGCGCAACATGATGAAATGCTGTTCGTCATCATTCATCAGGCAACGGAATTGTGGATGAAGCTGGTCATTCACGAGCTTGACGCCGCCCGCCGGCACATCCGTGCAGATCACCTTCAGCCCGCCTTCAAAATGCTGTCTCGGGTCTCTCGCATCCAGGCACAGCTCATCCAGTCATGGGATGTGCTCTCCACACTGACGCCGGCGGATTATATGTCGTTTCGCGACGTACTGGGCACCTCGTCGGGGTTTCAGTCGCACCAGTATCGCGAAATTGAATTCATGCTAGGTAATCGCAACTCCGCCATGCTCAAGCCGTTTGAACACGACACCACCGTCCACACCCGCCTGGCCGCAGCCCTCGATGAGCCCGGCATTTACGATGAGGCCATCCGCCTGCTCGCCCGCAGCGGCCACACCATTGATGAAGCCGAACTCAACCGCGATTTCAGAATGACGCGAGTGCAGAATGCCAGTGTCGAGGCCGCCTGGCTCGCGGTGTATGTCAATGCCGAAGCCAATTGGGAAACCTATGAACTGGCGGAAAAACTGGTCGATATGGAGGACTGGTTTCGCCAATGGCGGTTCCGTCACCTGACAACCGTTGAGCGGATTATCGGCCGCAAGCGAGGCACAGGCGGCACGGCAGGCGTGGACTACCTGGCTGGCGCCGTCAATATCCGGTTGTTCCCCGAACTATGGGCGGTGCGCACCAGCCTTTAGGAACGGGCCGAAAACAGGCGGCCGAGCATTTTAGGAAACGGGACTTCACGACCGCCGGTCAAGCCAGCCGGGCGGAACAGGAGAATGACCAGCATCACAATTGCCAGGCCCAGCTCACGCAGGCCGGCCGGAGCTGCGATCACCGTCTCGCCAATTTCGATGCCCTTCTCCACATGTCGCAGTAACTCGGCAACGACGGAGACCACCACCACGCCACTGACCGCACCAGCGAGGCTGCCAGTACCGCCAATGACCAGCATGGCTATGGTGATAAAGGTGATACCGAAATAGAAGCCCGTCACATTAATGGTGCCGAGAAAATGTCCCTGCAAGACGCCGCCTAGACCAACAAGCATGGCGCTGATGACAAAAGCCATGAGCCGGGCAAACCAAATATTGATCCCGATAGCTCGGGCCGCGACTTCATCTTCACGGCTGGCGCGCAATGCCAGGCCGATTTTGGACGTCTGGAAGATATACGCCACGGTCATGACAAACAGCACAGCGGCCAATGCCACCCATATATTGACATAGACTGGCAGGCCGTTGAGCGAGCTGGTGCCGCCGGTCATGGATTCCCAGTTGCCGTGCACGACAAACACGATCACCAACCACGAAAACGTGCCGATAGCAGCCCCGATACCCGACAGACGCATCAGCGGAATACCGATCAGAAATGCAAAGGCACCGGCCCACCCCATGGCAGCCACGGCCGCTAGGGCCGGATGAAACTCCGCCTGCCCAAGAAAAACCGGCAGCTCATCCATAAGAATTTTCTTATAGCGCACCGGCACATCGAGCCAAGCGGAACCATAGGCGGCGATCATCATGAACGATGCATGGCCGAAACTGAGCACACCGGAGTTGCCGACAAACACATAGAGACCAACAACCATGACCATCTTGATCAGCGCATCCGTCGCGACCCGCTGAAGCACCACGCCACCCATGGAGATCAACGCGACGACAATGACGAGAGCGACAGCAAGAGACAGCAGCGGCCAAATACCCCGCGCGGCCTCGCCCACCCTGTCGCGCGAGGAAAATTCTTTCTGCGGCGCCATCGTCATACGCGCTCCCGCGATTCAGCACCGCGGAACAGCCCCTGTGGCCGTGCCAGCAGGACCAGAATAACCGACGCAAATACAAAGGCCTCTCGATACGGCCGAAGCTCAATTGGAAGCCAGAGCTGCAATAGTGTCGTGACGACGCCCACGAAGTATCCGCCGAGAACGGCACCGACAAGGCTACCCATGCCACCGATCACAGTGGCGACAAAACCGATAAGGGCGAGTTGCACACCCATGGCTGGGGCGAGGGTGCCGCCCTGCACCACCACAAATACAGCGACCACACCAGCGAGCAGGCCACTCAGTGCAAATGCCACAGCGATAACCCGATTGGCCCGCACGCCGAGGAGCCGAGCCATGCGGAAATTGAGCGCAGCCGCCCGCATCTGAATGCCAAATCGGGTGCGCCGGAGAAACAGCGCAAGGCCAAGCATCAGGAACACCGTCAACACAACAATCAGCAAATTGACTTTGGGGATACG
>JABJCZ010000269.1 GCA_018668475.1 Alphaproteobacteria bacterium
ACTTTGACGCACGTAATGGCCGAATGTGATATGCCATGAGCACCGTGTTGGGCGTGACAGGTAAAGGGACGGAATGCTGAGTTCTCGGGTGACAGAGTTTTTTGGTGAGGCGAGCTGGATTTACCCGGTGATTCTCGTGGGCGCCGCGGCGCTCGCGTACGTGATCGTGCGATACGGGGCGGTGCCCCTGCTCTACCGCGCGATCTCGCGCACGCCGGGTCAATGGGATGACCTGATTGCCAAACGCGGCGTCTTCCGGCTGTTGGCATGGCTGGCACCGGCCATCATTCTCTATGTGGGCATCGCGCATTATCCGGAGCTGCTCGGCCTCGCCCGGCGGATTATTCTCGGCTTTATCTTTCTTGTGCTCACCCTGATGGTGGGCCGGGTATTGACCGCTGGGCTCGACATTTACCAGCTTTACCCGATCTCAACCGAGCGACCGATCAAGGGGTATGTCCAGCTCGGCCGGCTGCTGGTCTATCTGCTCGGCGGCATCATCGTCATCAGCATTCTCGTCGATCGTTCGCCTTGGGGCATTCTTGGCGGCTTAGGCGCCATTACCGCAGTGCTGCTGTTGGTTTTTCGCGACACGATTCTCTCGTTCATCGCCAGTATTCAGTTAGTTTCCAATGATCTCGTGCGCAAGGGCGACTGGATCGAGATGCCGCAGTTTGGTGCCGATGGTGATGTCGTGGATATGGCGCTGCACACGGTCAAGGTGCGCAACTGGGACAACACTTTCATCACGATCCCGACCTACAAAATCATGGAGAACTCGTTCAAGAACTGGCGCGGGATGAGTGAATCAGGCGGGCGGCGGATCAAACGTAGCCTGCTCATCGACCAGACGACCGTGCGTTTTTGTGATGAAGCGATGATGGCGCGCTTCGCCACCTTCAAGCGCCTCGCGCCGTATCTGGCAGAAAAGCAGAAGGAACTCGCCACGGCCAATGCCGGCCTGGGCGCTGACGAGATTGCTGCATTGCCCATCAACCGCCGGGCGCTCACCAACCTGGGTACATTTCGCGCCTATGTTCAGGCCTACATAGAAGAGAACCCAAAGTTCCACACCGATATGACCATGATGGCGCGCCAACTCGCGCCCACACCGGAAGGCCTGCCGCTGGAAATTTATGTGTTCTCCAACGATACGAATTGGGCCAATTATGAAGGCATTCAGGCAGACATGATGGATCACCTGTTGAGCGTGCTGCCGCTCTTTGACCTCAAGATTTTCCAGAACCCGACCGGCGCGGACCTTCAGGCGCTGACCGGCCCACGAGGTGACGGCAGTTAAGTCCGGGGCGCCTAACCCACACAGCACAATTTCCAGGACTCCCTGGCAAAACGGGTGAGGCGAATCAGCTCCAAAAAAAACTCCCGTATTTTTCGCAGATACCTTGCAGCAACTCGCGAGATAGCTTACGTGAGGTTTGCGCAGACGTATTGATATGAAACCTGCAAACAACTTACTCGGGGAGAGAAGAAAATGGCTGACAATGGAGTGAACGTACAAGCGTTGCTGGATGCCCGCACCGCACTGACCGGCGCCCCTCAGGCTGCCCAGTTCAAGTGGCGCGCGAGCTGCGAATGGAAGGATGGGACTTACACCCAGTCGACCGTCGACGGCTATTTCGGCCTCGGCGAGCAGCACGAGCACAAGACGACATTCAACTTTGATGCCGACCACCCCGCCGTCTTCGCCTCTGAAGATCGTGGCGCGACGCCGGTTGAGTATGTGCTGGTTGGTCTGGCTTCGTGCCTGACGGCTGGCGTTGCAGCAATCGCCCAGCACCGCGACATCCAGTTGCGCTCGGTTACGTCAGTGCTGGAAGGCGACATGGACATCTTGGGAATCCTTGGCGCTGACAGCGACGTCCGCAACGGCTTTGGGGGCATCACAGTGAGCTACACCATCGACGCTGACGCCACGCAGGCGGAGCTGGAAGCGCTGGTCGCACAGTCGCAAAAGCGCTCAGCGGTCTATGACATTGTGACCAACCCGACCAATGTCTCGGTCAAGGTCAGCAAGGCCGCCTGAGCCGGTCGTCAATTCCGGGACCATCCACCATGCAAAGCACAACGACCGTCGTCATCGGCGGCGGACAGGCTGGGCTTGCCATGAGCCGGTGCCTCACCGATCGCTCCATCGACCACGTGGTCCTGGAGCGCGGTGAGGTCGCCAACTCATGGCGCACTGAGCGTTGGGACTCATTGCGACTGCTGACCCCTAACTGGCAAAGCCGGTTGCCGGGCTACAGTTATGAGGGCGATGACCCCGATGGCTACCGGGACATGCCGGAGGTCATCGCATTTCTGAGTCGATACGCAGAAGTGATCTCAGCACCGGTGGAGACCGGCACCACGGTTACTTCAGTGCGCGCAGACGATGCAGGTTATGTCGTTACCACCAATCAAGGCGGCTGGCATTGCCGCACCGTTGTGCTGGCCGCCGGGGCTTGCAATCTTCCACGCACCCCGGCCTTCGCCGACGCCTTGCCGGCCGGCGTCGCCTCGGTAAACGCCATGCAATACCGCAACCCCGACCAGTTGGCAGATGGCGGCGTCATGGTTGTCGGCGCGTCTGCCACGGGCACCCAGTTTGCCGACGAGATTCAGCGTTCGGGCCGCCAGGTCACCATGTCGATCAGCGAGCACATTCGTGCGCCACGCACCTATCGCGGGCGCGACCTGGAATGGTGGATGGATGTCACCGGGCTTCATAGTGAGCGCTACGACGAAATTGCAGACATCGGGCGGGCCCGCAAGTTGCCCTCATTTCAGCTGACCGGCACGAATGACCGCTCAACGCTCGACCTCAATACGCTGCGCTCACGCGGCGTCAGGATGGTTGGCCGGTTCGCCGGAATCAGTGACGGCAAGGCGCAGTTTTCGGGCTCACTCAATAACCACTGCACGATGTCCGACCTGAAAATGAACCGACTGCTCGATACCGTTGACGAGTGGGCGCACGACAACGGTGTTGATGGCGAAGTGGACCCGTCGCACCGTCTTGAGCCAACAATTGTCGACGCGTCGCCCCGGCTCGGAATGGACCTTGCGAGCGGAGAGATCAAAACCGTTGTGTGGGCAACAGGGTATCGTCCGGATTATTCGTGGCTCGATGTGCCCGTGCTCGACCGCAAGGGCCAGGTACGTCACGACGGTGGCGTGGTCGACGATGCTCCGGGAATGTATTTGCTGGGGATGCAGTTTCTGCGCCGCCGCAACTCAGCCCTGATCGACGGGGTCGGTCATGACGCCCGCGATCTCAGTGCGCATCTGGCCAGCTACCTCGACGGGCAGGTTTGAACACACATCAACGGCCAGCCTAATCCGCCTGATCAGTACCCAGCCCGAGTTCTCGCCGCGCTTTTTTCGTCAGTTTGGCCGCGACAAGGCGATAGGACTGGCGCAGATAATCGCGAAGCTCATCATCCGTCAGTCCGGGCGGGCCGTATTGCTGGATCCATTTGAGGCCCCGCGATGCCATGTAGGGTGCCGGGCGCAGGCCCTGTTGCACCCGCAACATTTCATAGGCGATATCGGAAACCTTAAAGGTGAACCACGGCGTGCCATCGTCGCTCTCCCCGCTAAAGGCCAGCACCTTGCCACCGACCTTCCACACATCAGACCCCCGCCACTGCACGACATGCGTTGTCGCCGGCAGCGCCATGCAAAACTCGTTGAATTCATCTCGCGTCATGGCGAGCAATCTAGCGGCGTGTGCTCAGCGGTTATCTCCTGATTTCACAGGAGATGCTCCAGTGCACGGCACCGGCTGAGGTCAATTTGTCATAATTGATCCGCTTGCCTTTGATCTGGCGTCTGATCTCGTCGCCCAGGGCGGCGCGCAAATCATCCGGCAATTCGTCGATATCGAGATCCACGGTGATCGGCTGTTTTATGGTTGCCCGCTTGCCTTTACCGCGTTTTCTGGCGGTCGGTTTCTCCGATTCATCGCCGGCTGAGTCTTTCTTCCCGAAAATCTCGTCCCAGCCCTTCCGGTAAGCCGGCGTACGAACGCTGGAAAAGTAGCCGTAATGAACGCCGCCAGTAGAGACCGTGTCTTTTTGCGCCTTGCCTGCGCCAGAGTCGGAACCGGTTGAGGCTTCCACGGACTTTTCCGGAGTAGTACCGTCGGATTTGTCCGCGCTGGCGTCAGACTTCGCGTCGCTCGATGCGCTGTCCTTCGACGCCTTTTTTTCCTTCGCTGCGGGCTTGCCACCTGCATCCGAACCGGATTTTGGCGCTTTTGCCGCTTTGGTTTTCTCGCTCACGTCGCATTCATCCCTGATCGTAGTTTCCCGACCCCGCGGTTATACAATCCGCGCCCTGTTTGTGGTGCAAAACATGCACAAAGAGGTCGGTGAACGCGAGCGCACGGAACGCCATCGCCATTGCATTCCCGAGCGCTCAAGCATCGGTTCATGCTGGAGAAGTTCCTCGCCGGTGAATTACTGGAAATAGGAGTCGACGCCATCGACCCAACGCTTACACACCCGACCTCCTGTAGATGCATTTTAAATATTCATATCCCGCATAACAGGCTTTATGAACACGTATCACGCCCTTGAATCGATAAACCTATTATCTCAGCACCTGATGAGATCCGGCCGGTCTTCTCCGACGGGATGACGAGGGCGTGTTTCATGCTGATGACATGGTTTATTCGTTTACGGAATAGATCGGCATGCGTGCGTTTTTCTACTGTTTAAGCCGCGCCAAATCTCTCGGAATTGAACGTTTCCAACGATACACACAGCGGAGCAAACTCAACATCAACTCGCTAGAAAAACAGGTACTTAAAGCACTTTTTCTGCACCCCGAAATGCGTTCATAACCGTCCTATTGTTTATTTTTCAGTGCCTTATTGTACATTTCGGGAACGTATTTTATTTACTTCTTATTAACTAATTTGCACAAAAATTCAGGTTAATATTTGTTGATTATCAACGGATATACAGAAAACCGCCGGCGGCCGGTCTCAAATGATCGACAGAATCAGTACGACGATCCTAATACGGTAATACCTCTTTTAGGCGCATCAAAAATCGGATGTCCCTAATCTCAAGCGTCCTGGAAAGCCGGTAACAAAAAGGTGGATGCAGCATGTTTTTGATCGATTTAAGGCCGTATCGCGTCCTAGTGCACAACCAGCAGGGGATTAATAATGAAATTATCTTCCAAATTCACGAATCTAAAGACCAAATCGAAGGTTTTGCTCGGCATCTTTTCACCGATGGTCTTGCTGCTGTTGCTTGGCGGCATTGCGATCATCAACATCAACTCAATCACCAGTACCAACAAGATGGTGGAACACACCCACAATGTGCTCGGCGATGCTACCAGCATCGTTAGTTCCGCCGTTGATATGGAAACCGGTATGCGTGGTTTTCTGCTCGCCGGTCAGGAAGGTTTCCTCGATCCGTATGTAAATGGTGAAGAAGCGGTTTACACTGGGATTGCTGCATTGCAAGAGACAGTCAACGACAACCCGGGCCAGGTTGCGCGCCTCGGTGAGGTCGAGCAGGTGCTCCGCGATTGGCAGTCGGAAGTCACAGAGCCGATGATTGACCTGCGCCGCCAAGTCGGTGCGACCGCGACCATGAACGATATGGCGAGCCTGGTCGGGGAAGCTCGCGGCAAACAATATTTCGACAAATTTCGTTCCCTCATGGCAGATTTCAGCGGCGAAGAGATTGGACTGATGTCCGTCCGCCAATCCGCAAATGAAGCCACCGTTCGCTCCACCTACATCATGATTGGCGCCTGCATTGCCATCGCATTGCTGATCGGCACCGCTCTAGCGTGGATCATCGGCAACGGCGTCGCCAACCCGATCAAGACCATGACGGATCTCATGCAACGCCTGGCCAAGGGCGATAAGTCCGTCGAGATCGTGGGCACCGAACGGCGCGACGAGATTGGTCAGATGGCCGAGACGGTGGAAGTCTTCAAGCAGAACGCGATCGAGACCGATCACCTGCGTGAAGAGCAGGAAGAGACCAAGAAGCGGACCGAGAAAGAGCTAAAGAATTTGCTAGGCCTTGCCAACGACTTCGAGGCGAGCGTCACGGGCATCGTCGAACAGTTCTCTTCTGCCTCAACCGAAATGGAAGCCACGGCCCAGGCGATGTCTGCCACCGCGCAACAAGGGGCTAGCCAAACCGAGAAGGTGGCCGTCGCATCGCAGCAGGCCAGTGCCAACGTCCAGACCGTGGCATCGGCCTCGGAAGAGTTGGACACCTCGATCCGCGAGATATCGAGCCAGGTTGCCAACTCCTCCGACATCGCCCAGGGCGCTGTCACTGCCGCTGAGCAAGCAACGGTTCAGGTGCAGGGTCTGGTCGACGCGTCGCAGACAATTGGCGATGTGGTCAATCTGATCAACGAGATTGCCAGCCAGACCAATCTGCTGGCTCTTAACGCCACAATCGAGGCAGCCCGCGCCGGTGACGCCGGCAAGGGCTTTGCCGTGGTGGCTTCGGAGGTCAAAAACCTGGCCACCCAGACCGCGAGAGCGACGGAGGAGATCGGCGGCCAGATTGCCGGCATCCAGGAGGCGACCGGCGATGCGGTCAAGGTGATCGAGGGCATCACCAAGACGATCTCGGAGCTCAATGGTATCGCCGGAACAATTGCCGCGGCCGTCGAGGAGCAAGGTGCGGCAACCGGCGAGATCAGCCGCAACGTGCAGGAGGCAGCCACGGGCACGCAGGAGGTCAACAACAACATTGAAAGCGTCCGGCAGGCTTCGGACGAGACCGGCAAGTCGGCGGGAGAGGTATTGAACTCGGCCCGAGAGCTATCGCAGCAATCAGAGACGCTGCGCGGCGAGGTCGACAAATTCCTGGCCGGAGTCAGAGCCGCCTAACATAAGGGACCCCATAAAGACGACCTTCAAACCCCGCCATTCGTGGCGGGGTTTGTTGCTTTGGGCCGTAGTACAAACTCAAACCGAATTCGGCAACTCTACTGGCCGAGGCTTACCAGAATTTCATCGGCCAGCCGCGCAAGCACCGCCGGGTCAAGGGCTGCGGCGGCGGCGAGATCGGCAGCACTGAAGGACGCGAACCTGGCCTGCCAGCTTCCGGCCGCGGCAAGATCAAGCGCCCGGCGAGCGTTGATCAACGGGCCAACGGCCTTGGCGCATGTATCATCGTCAACAGCCTGCAAGAAATCCTCCTGTGTCACATAAACGTCGCGTGCGCAGGTGACACGGTCCGCTGCGTCCTCCCCAGCCTGAAGCTGAGACCGTTGCCAAACGTCGTTTTGCTCATAGGGCACGATATCGATCAACGCCCTGAGCCCATTTCCATCGAGCAACAGTGTTTCATCCTTGCCGAGCAGCCGTAGAAATGCCCGCCGCCAGGCCGCGACCTCGTCTGCCACCGCCCTGCCACCCGCATACATACGAACGGCGCCATCGTATTGCTGATCGAGTTCGACTGCGCTCGCAATGATTATCTGCTTGATGTCCACGGCGGTAAGGTCCGGATGGGCCGCCACCAGCAACCCGGCAAGGCCGGAAACGATCGGCGTCGCGACACTTGTGCCATTGTGCCAACCATACCCTGCGTCGCTTGTGTCGGCCGCCCAGATATAGGTGCCAGGTGCCGAAACCTGAACCGAAAAACCATAATTGGAATCTGGAGATGGGGCAATCGTGCCGTCATATCGCGTCGCGACATTGCCAACACAAAGCGTTGCCGCGTGAGCGCATATCGAAAGCAAGTCACCCGGCACGGCCTGGTTACCCGCGGCGACAACGACCAGAATATTCTCGTTGAGGGAGACCGTCAGGATGTCATCAAAACTGATGTTGAAGAGGTCCCAGTCGCCGCTCGTGGTGAAATAATTCTTGATATAGTCAGCCCGCTCAGAAAGTAGCGTCCGGGCCGCAGTCGCGCGGGTATCCGGCGACAGGAACTTCGAGATCAATGCCGCATCATAATCTCCGTCTCCGATCGACAAGTTGATCACGCGCGGTTTTGGGTCCGCCATCATGCTGTAGATCAGGCCCCATAGAATGCTGCCTGTTGATGTCGAATAATCGCCCGTATAGCGAATCTGCATTGGCATCAACGAGCAATCAGGGCACACGCCGACAGACCCGGCGCCATTATCAGCGACACCCGCGATAATCGCCGCTATCGGGGTACCATGTCCAAAATACGCGTCGCTGAAAAAATCTTCCTCAATGAATGTGCCGTCCGTGTTGTGCCATGATCCTTGATGCGGGATTTTGCCGACAAGCTCATCGTGATTGGGCATCGCGCCATCATCAACCACCGCGATCAGCACATCGGCATTGCCGGTCTCGCGCGCCCAGGCTGCCGGTGCTTCGATCGCCCAGGCCCACCAGTCGTTGTAGAGGTCATTGTCGGAAAATACGGGATCATTGAACGGCGGCACCGTGACCGTGGCGACACATGCGGGCCAGGTACGCGTGGGCTCAACTTCGCAAGGTGAAGGCGGTGGCGCGTCGCCTTCAGCGACCTGACCGGAAGAAGCATTCGAACGGTCGGAACTCCCGCCGCCATCCAGGCTATCGGCCCGGCCCGGTTGGTCCTCGGCAATGCCGGTCAATCCCATCAGGACAACCAGACAAATTGCTCCATTCAGCAAACGGCGAGCCATTGGCGCCTCCCCGTGTTACCGGCAGGCCGACGGCTCGAACATGAGCCCGGCTACCCCCGACCATGCCATCTGCTGCTTACGGTGCCTTGTTTTGCCAATAACGGCAACCGTGGCCGCTAGAGAAATGTCACAAGATGCGCAAGGGGATTGAGGGAGTGTTCCAAAAAAAGTGGCGCCCAGGGGCGGACTCGAACCACCGACACGCCGATCTTCAAGCAAGAGGCGCCGCTGCTGGATATGCTTGAGGTGCTGGTCAGATTACTGTGAGGGTATCTCTCGGTGCATGGGACCATCGCCGAGTGAGCGGGTCCCATATCGCAGAGCGCAGGCCGCAGACCAGGTAACCCCTACTCCGCTGCTGTCGCTGCAGCGTCCGGCTCAACAATCGCGCCGGAGCCGATCAGGCCGTCGATTTCGTCAGCGGCGAAACCGAACTCCGCCAGAACTTCGCGCGAGTGCTCCCCCATAAGCGGCGCGCCACGGCGGATGCTCGTGGGAGCGGCCGAGTATTTGACCGGATGCGCGATCACGCTGTGCTCGCCGCCCGTCGCCGCCGGGACCTTCTTGATCATGCCACGCGCAATGGTGTGCGGGTCTTCCGACATCTCTTTGATGTCATAGACCGGACCGGCAGGAACGCCGGCCGCTTCCAGCTTCTCAAGCCATTCTGCCGTGGTGCGATGAGACAGGATCTCCGTCAGAGTCGACTCGAGCGCAGCCAGATTGGTCATGCGGGTGTTGCCGGTTTCGAACCTGGGATCATCCGCCAGTTCAGGCGAGTCAATCGCTTCGACGAATTTCAGCCAGGTGCCCTGGTTGGCCGCACCAACCACGAGTGAAGTATCCTTGGTCGGAAAGGCCTGATAGGGCGCGGATAGCGGATGCGCAGAGCCCATCGGCTGGGGAATTTCGCCGCTCGCATGATAAATCGCGGTCTGCCAAAAGGTGTGCATGATCCCGGCTTCATAGAGCGAGGAATCCACATGCTGGCCTTCGCCGGTTTCATAGCGGCTGACCACAGCGCCCAAAATGCCCGTCGCCGCAAGAATGCCCGCCGTGATGTCCGTCACAGGCGCACCAACCTTGATCGGCGGGCGGCCTGGTGCTTCACCCGTGATGCTCATGATGCCCGACATACCCTGGGTGATCAGATCAAAC
>JABJCZ010000270.1 GCA_018668475.1 Alphaproteobacteria bacterium
ACGACGCACAACGCCGCGGCGGATTGGCGACGGCCGGGACGGCAGCTCCAACCTGTGCGCCTTGCCGACGACCGCATTCTTCGAAACATCAATACGTTTGCCAATTTCAGCCGTGGTCAATCCCTCGTCCCACAACTTTTTGAGCTGTTCGACACGTTCCGGTGTCCAGGTTGTCATGTGAGCGCTCCTCCGTTCGATGTTCCGGTAGCCGGCACGGTTTTCAACGTGAAAACCACAAGCCGTAGCTACACGACCCTGATGGACCCCAAGATACAGTATTGTACGCTAGAAACAAGAGCCTCGGATGAGGAGCACGCGATATCTTGTGGATGCATTCGGCGGATCAAAGCCGCCACTGATTGTTGTGCGCCAGCCAATCAGGCCTGTCGACCAATCTCGAGCCATTCGGCTCGCATCCATTCCACGCAGGCAACGCTCTGTTCGAAAAGGGAATATTTGCACCCTTGCCCGTAATCGAGTTGCGGGATGAACTCGGTTGAAATCTGTCCGAGCCGGCTGTCAGGTGTATTGGCGTGGTAGCGCATGAGGCTGCGCATAGTTTCTTTCCAGGGCTCAAGGGCGACTTCCTGCCAGTCGGCGTGATAATCACCCGGGCCCGGCTGCCTGAACGGATACTGTATGCCCCGGCCCGGCGCACCCGCAGCATCGAGCGCACCAAGGTTTTTCGGATTGTTGGGTATGGCGGCACGGGCATGACAATGGCGGACCCAACCGGCGCTGATCCATTGGTCGCTCACATTGCTATCCACAAACGGGTCCAGGACCAGCTTCCCGGCCTCAACATCCGCCCGGATGTCACCGATCTCTTGCTCGGCCGGGTTATCCATCTTGAAGATCACATGGCTGTGGTCGAGGGTCATATTGAACTCGCCACCCAGCGCCTCGACCGCCCGGCCGACGACCGCTACGCGCCTGAAATCCTCAGACCACATGTTCACGTGAACCTCGAAGCAAGGAATAACGCCATGCTTGTCGCCGATCTCGGCGAACCGCAGGCAGGCGTCGATCACTTCGTCGTTCGTAACCGGGCGGCCGTCTGCGTGGGTCGCCATAATCTGCGTGTTGTGAACGAGTGAGCCCAGGCG
Organism: Alphaproteobacteria bacterium; assembly: GCA_018668475.1. Taxonomy (GTDB): domain Bacteria; phylum Pseudomonadota; class Alphaproteobacteria; order UBA828; family UBA828; genus JABJCZ01. The sequence goes on from JABJCZ010000270.1 coordinate 1,107, forward strand.
TTTACCAATCTCGATATTGCGTTCAAAAAGTGCCTCATCGCCACCGCCTAAGGTGTAAAACCAGCCGCCCGCCCGCACCGGCAAGCCGTATTTTTCACTGGCTGTCAGGAATTGGTCAATCTCGTCAGGCGCCGGTGTCTTGTCCACGTAGTCGTGAACCCCGGCCTCCTTCACCATGCGAAAGCGCGTATCGATATCCGGCATCCCGTCGGCCTCGGCATGGCGGATACCGTTGGTCTGAATACCGAACAGAAGGTCTTTCACCGTCTACTCCTGCCTATCGACTATTCCCATTCAATAGTGCCGGGCGGCTTGCTGGTGATGTCGTAAACGACGCGATTGATGCCGCGGACCTCGTTGACGATACGGTTCGCGACCCGGCCCAGAAATTCCATGTCGAAGTGGTAGAAGTCCGCGGTCATGCCGTCGGTCGACGTGACCGCGCGCAAGGCACACACGTTGTCATAGGTGCGGGCATCGCCCATGACGCCCACAGTGCGCACCGGCAACAGCACCGTGAAGGCCTGCCAAATGGAATCGTACAGCCCGGCGGAGCGAATTTCCTCAAGGTAAATGACATCTGCCTGACGCAGCACGTCGGCCTTTTCCTTAGTGACTTCGCCCGGAATGCGAATAGCCAGTCCTGGACCGGGGAACGGATGCCGGGCAACGAACACTTCCGACAGGCCAAGCTCCCGCCCCAGTTCACGGACCTCATCCTTGAACAGCTCACGCACGGGCTCAACCAGCTTGAGGTTCATACGCTCGGGCAGGCCACCCACATTGTGGTGTGACTTGATCACGGCGCTCGGCCCCGCAACGGAGACCGATTCAATGACATCCGGATACAACGTGCCCTGGGCGAGAAAGCCGGCCCCACCGGCCTCGGTCGCGGCACGATCAAATACATCAATGAAGGTCGCACCGATGATCCGGCGCTTCTCCTCGGGGTCGGTAACACTGGCAAGTTTGCCGAGAAACTCGTCCGACGCGTCAACATGAACCAGATGAATGTTGTAGTGCTCCTGAAACAGGCGAACCACTTCATCGGCCTCGCCATGGCGCAGAAGGCCGTTGTCAACGAAAACACAGGTCAGCTGATCGCCAATGGCCTGATGCAGAAGCACCGCAACAACGGAAGAATCCACTCCGCCCGACAGGCCACAGACCACGCGCCCATCACCCACCTGCTGGCGGACGGCTGCGATGGCGCGCTCGCGAAACGCGGCCATGGTCCACGTCCCGGCACAGCCGGCGACGCCGCGCACGAAGTTCTTGATCAGCGCCGCGCCGTGTGGCGTGTGAACGACCTCGGGATGGAACTGAACGCCGTAGAACTTACGCGCATCATCCGCTGTTGCCGCGAACGGCGCGCCTTCCGAGCTTGCTACCACAGAGAATCCATCGGGCAACCGGGTTACCCGATCGCCATGGCTCATCCAGACCTGCTCGCGCCCGCCGATCGACCAGACGTCATGCAAGAGCGCACAATCTTCGACCACATCTACGTGGGCCCGCCCGAATTCGTGATGGTCGGCGCTTTCAACCTCGCCGCCGAGCATCTCGCACATTGCTTGCTGGCCATAGCAAATGCCCAACACCGGCACCCCGGCTTCGAATACAGCTGGATCAGGGCGGGGTGATGTGTCGAGGGTGACCGACGCCGGCCCACCCGACAGGATGATGCCATTGGGGGCGAAGGCAGCGATCTCGGCGGCCCCCATGGTATAGGGCCGCATTTCACAATAGACCCCGGCCTCGCGGACCCGGCGTGCAATGAGCTGGGTAAACTGGGATCCAAAATCCAGAATCAGGATGCGATCTGACATGACAGACTCGACTATCGGGGAATGTCGTGCCTTTTAGCTCGCCACAGACCGCGCGGCAAGTTCAGCCGGACAGCGTCTGCTGAAAATCATGCCCCAGGGTGCCCGTCGGAGACGCCAGTTGGGCCGGTTCCAAAAGAACCTGCCCAACCTGTGCGGCTACCAGTTCTGGTCGTCGTCCAGCAGAGCCTGTTTGTCGTGGCTTTCTTTGTAGCGCGCGATGGACTTGGTGAGCTTGCGCGTCTCACGGCAACCCTTACCGCAAATATCCTTCAGTGCCGCCAGGTGCTCCTCGGCTTTCGCCAAGTCGCCGGACATCAGATAGGCCTCACCGATATATTCGTTGGCCCCTTTGTGACGCGGGTTAATTGCCAGGGCATGGCCATAATGCTCAAACGCCGGATCAAGCTGGCCGGATCGCCGATATGAATAAGCCAGCATGTTGTGGGCATCAGCATTATCGGAATCAACTTTGACGGCGCTGGTAAAATGCCGAACAGCCTCATTCCAGTCGCCAACGTCAACAGCGGCCTGGCCCTTGGTCATATTGGGGTCCTTGCCGGCCGTTGAACTGTCGTTGTTTGACGCGGCGTAGCCGTCCAGCGGTGCAAACGCCAACCCGGCCAGCATCAAAGCGGCCACGGTAAAAACCATACGAAAAGTCTTCATAACCATTCCTCCCAAGCGTCAGGCCCTACTGCCTGTGATGAGCAGAGTATAGGTTCTTTGTCTCAAACAGATGTGACAAATGAACATTGTCTGCAAGCGCCGCACGTCTTGAACACACACATTTGACATCACGTGTCACAGTGTTTGAGCCGTTGTGACGGGCAAAAAGCCAACCACACACAGTCGGCGCGACAAAGCGCCCGAACACTCAACCCGGTTGCTGATAGTTCGGCGGCTCTCGCTGAATGGCGACATCGTGAACGTGGCTCTCACGTAAGCCAGCGCCGGAAATCTTGATGAACCGACAACCTTCGCGCATTTCTGTGATTGACGCATTGCCAGTGTACCCCATGGCCGCCCTGAGGCCGCCGACCAACTGGTGAACAATCGCGCCAACCGGGCCCTTGAACGGCACCCGGCCTTCGATACCTTCCGGCACCAATTTCAGCGAATCCGAAATTTCTTCCTGGAAATACCGGTCGGCCGAGCCGCGCGCCATGGCGCCGATCGAGCCCATACCGCGATACAGCTTGTAGGACCGCCCTTGATAGAGGAACACCTCGCCCGGGCTCTCTTCCGTGCCGGCAAGCAGTGAGCCAATCATCGCGCAACCCGCACCGGCGGCAATCGCCTTAGCAAGGTCGCCAGAATATTTGATGCCACCGTCCGCGACCACCGGGATACCACGCTCGCGCGCCGCCTCAACGCTATCAAGCAGAGCCGTCAATTGCGGCACACC
>JABJCZ010000271.1 GCA_018668475.1 Alphaproteobacteria bacterium
AAAGTGGTTTTCGCCAATGTTACTAGGCGTCACAGCACTTGCGTTATTCATTTCAGTAGCAGTTATGGGCACTGGCGCGACGCCAGCTCAAGCAGCAACTGACGATGAAATCGTACTTTGTACAATTGACGATCTTTCCGGCGATTTTTCGATCATGGCCACACCGAAGACTTATGGCTATCGGTTGGCAGTGAAAGAGATCAACGAAGCCGGCGGCATTATGGTCGACGGTAAGAACAAGATGGTCAAACTCGTCACTTACGACGGACAATCCCAAGTCAAGCGGTACCAGGAGATGGCACAGAAGTGCATCTTTGACGACGAAGCTGATGTTGTCATGGCCGCTTATACCGGTGCCGAGCGTGAAGCTGCGCGCCGTGAGGTTGTGCGGAACGAGACCATTTTCTGGCACAACAATCAGGGTGAAGGCGGCATCGCCGACCATTACTCGTTCTTCTCTGGTCCGACACCTGAGCAGCAGGTTCTGCCCGCTCTCAAGTGGATGATTGAGAACCTCGGTCCGCGGATGATCTTTATCGGAGCGGATTACAACTTCTGCCGCGCCATCGGCGCATGGGCACGAACGGCTGCCAATCTCTACGGCGGAACTATCGAATATGAAGAATACTTCCCGTTCGGCGTTTCCCAGTGGCAGGCAACCATCTCGAAGATCCAGGGCATCGCTCCTGACTTCCAGGTTCATTGCCTGGTTGGAGGCGAGCAGGTGCAGTTCTACCCGCAGGCACAGTCTGCCGGGATGTCCTTGCCGTCATGGTCAAATGTGACCATTGCGGATGGCTATGAGCACAAGCGTTTTGCTCCACCGTCCCTTGCCAACATGTATGTCACTCCTGGCTACATCGAGGACGTGCCTCACCCGAACAATGCCTCGTTCGTATCCAACATGCGTGCCATGTTCCCTGACCTGGTCTATGTCAATGAGCATGCCGGGTTTGGTTACACGGCAGTCAAGGCCATGGCCGGTGCATGGGCCAAGGCTGGAACCACTGAGACTGAAGCCGTCATCGACGCCCTTGAATCCGGCATCGAAGTGGCTGACGCACCTGGTGGACCCTGGAAAATGCATGGCGATCAGCATCACGCTGCGATGCATTCCTACCTCTTCAGGGTCAATGAAGACCACACGCTCAGCCTGTTGACGGATCTCGGCTATACAGAGCCGACATTCCTCAGCGACATCGGTGTGGACATGCGGGTTAAGGCGCCTGGGCGCCAGTATCTCCCGCCGGACAACCCAGCCTGGGCCTCGTTTTTTGAGGGTCAGTAAAAGGTTCGATCAGTAGTATCGTTACCTGAATATCGTTGTGGCGACGGGGCGGCTCATAATTGGGCCGCCCCGAAACCAACACAGGAAGCACCCAACCCAGGTGCTACTATTCCCGAGGATTGAGTAAGCCAACGATGGAAACATTCGCCGAAATCTTTGGCATCGCTTACCAACTGTTCGACAACATCGGCTTTCTGGTCCTCTCGGCCTCGGGGCTGATTATTATTTTCGGTATGATGGGTGTCATCAACATGGCTCATGGAGAGCTCATGATGATCGGCGCTTACATCACAGCCTTCTCCTACCACGCCGGCATTCCGGCCCCGATCGCGATTATCTTCGCCGGTATTGGCGCAGGCCTTGTCGGCATGGTTTTGGAGCGGCTGGTCATCCGCCATTTTTACAAACAACTGCTATCGTCGCTTGTGGTTACGTGGGGCCTGAGCCTCATGATAAGCCAGACATTTCTGATCGTTTTCGGGCCCTCCATTCTCAATGTGCCGACCCCCTTCGGAAGTTTCCCGGTGGGAGACCAGACGTTCGGTATCTACCGCATGGTTCTGTTCGCTGTCGCTGTGATGATGGTCGCATCTGTCTGGGCGATTTTTGCGTTCACAAAGTTTGGCACCCGTGCTCGGGCAACGATGGAAAACCCCGACATGGCAAACGCACTCGGCGTCAATACCGGCAATATCTATGCCCTGACGTTCGGGCTCGGCTGCGCTCTGGGCGGTGTAGCCGGCGGCATGTTTGCGCTCACCGCAACCATATCCCCATTTTTCGGCATTAATTACACGCCCCTTGCTTTCATCACAGTGGTGGTCGGGGGCGGCGGCAATGCGATTACAGGGCTGATCTCCAGCGTGCTCTCACTGGCCGGAATTCAGACCGCCGTCAACAATGTCGTCAACGTTTACGTTGGGTACGTTGCGATGTTTGGCGCCGCGCTGGTCATACTTCTCGCGCTTCCCAGAGGCATTTCCGACTACCTTGAGCAACGCAAAATCAGGGTCAGAAAGGCATCGAGCCGTGAAAACTCCTCCTAGCTCAGGCGCCCCCAGCAGCGTTCTTGACCCTTATCTCGGACTGCTAAATGGTCCGCAAACCATGGGCCGCGGCGTTCCCTTCTGGGTCGGCTTTATCGCCATTGTTACGGTGCTCGCGCTTTGTCCGGAGTTTCTACGGCGCTACGACATTATCAATTTCAGCAACTTTCTGATTTCCGGTTTCCTCGCGTTGAGCCTGAGCCTGATTTGGGGTTACTGCGGCATATTGAGTCTTGGTCAGGCGGCATTTTTTGGTATCGGCGGCTACGCCTACGGAATCGTCGCGCTCAACCTCCTCAACTCCCATGGCAATACGGATGTTGCGATGATTGCTGGCATTATCGTGCCGATGATTTTCGCGGTCTTCATCGGTGGCATCATGTTTTATGCCCGCCTGCGCGGAGTCTATATCGCCATCCTCATGCTCGTGGTGTCGCTGCTGATCGGCTTATTCATGCGCCAGACCGCCGACCCGAGTTACACCATGGGGGCGGCATACCTGGGCGGCATGAACGGACTGCGCCCGGCATCGGCCGATGACCCATTGCTGCCCAGTTTGATTCTGGGCCTCGGCAAATCGGTTGTCGAACTTGATGGGCGAGACGCCTCATTCTATTACTTCGTGCTCGGTCTGCTGACCGTTACGTATCTGGGCCTGCGATGCCTCGTCAATTCGAGCTACGGATATATTCTGGTTGGTTGCCGGGAGGACCCGGAGCGGACCGAAACCTTCGGCTATGACGTCAGGCTCATTCAACTCAGTGTGTTCTGTCTGGCGGCGGGTATCGCCGGCCTCTCGGGCGTGCTCTACACGGCATGGGGCACCTACATCCATCCGGATGGCTTTGGCGTGGGCCCCAACATTCTCGTGGTCATCTGGGTCGCAGTTGGTGGGCGAAAGGACCTCGGCACAGCGTTGCTCGGCGCGCTCGTGCTCGAATGGGTCTCCTTGCGCCTCGTCTCTGAAGGAGAGATAGCGCTGCTGGCACTGGGCTCCATCCTTGTCGTCGTGATGCTCATTGCCCCACGCGGTCTGGCGGTCACCCTCGGAGAGTATTTCAATACCGCAGAGACCTATGTCATGACGCGATTTGGCTCGCGTGCCAACAAAGTGACTGGATCCGACGGCAAATGAATGCCCCTGCCCATCAGAACGACGCAAGCGACGTCATTCTTGAAGCCCGGGGTCTGGTTCAGGTCTACGGTGGCATCCGGGCGCTTGATGGCCTCGACCTGACCATCAAACGCGATGCAATTCATTGCATTATCGGACCCAACGGCGCTGGCAAAAGCACCTTATTCAAAATGCTGATGGGAGTCGAACGGCCGACATCCGGACGCGTGCTTTTCAATGGTCAAGATGTCACCCGGCTGCGCACATTTGCTCGCGCTCGCCTCGGTATGGCGATCAAGTTTCAGGCCATGCAGGTATTTCAGGAACTGACCGTATACCAGAACTTGTTTATCCCGTTGCGACGTAACTACCGGCCCCGTGCCATTCCTGATCAGGCCGCGCAGGTTCTGGCGCAGCTGCATCTCGAAGGCACGGAATCACAGCTCGTCGGCGACCTTTCGCACGGTCAACAGCAGTGGCTCGCCATTGGTATGTCCCTCGCAGCCGAGCCGACCTTGCTGCTCCTTGATGAGCCAACCGCAGGCATGTCGCCGGACGAGACCGATCTCACCTCCGAGATCGTCAAGAGCCTGCAACACAAGGGGGTCACGGTGGTTGTCATCGAGCACGATATGGCCTTCATTCGCGGTCTCAATTCGCCAACCTCTGTCCTTCATTACGGCCGGCTTTTCGCGCACGGCAGTTTTGCCGAAATCGAGCAGAATGAAGAAGTGCGGCGAATCTATATGGGAACCCTTTAGGGGGCGGGGCGAAAATCATGTTGCTGAATGTCACAAATCTTCTTTCCGGGTATGGCAACGTTCGCATCGTCAACGACGTCTCATTTAGTGCGGCGCCAAATGAAATTGTAGCCATCATAGGGCGCAACGGCGTTGGCAAAACCACTCTCATGAAATCACTCGTCGGGTTGATTTCGTGTGCGGGCGGCAAGATAGAGTTCAAGAGTACCGACGTCACACGGATGTCGGCCGCCAAGCGCGCTCGACTCGGCATTGGATACGTTCCCCAGGGCAGGGGGATTTTCACCCGACTCAGTGTTGGTGACAATTTGCGTATGGGTGAAAAGGTTGGCAACTCATCGAGCAGCAAAAATTTTGATCGAGTATTCGAATTTTTTCCGATCCTGAAAGAACGGCAAAATCAGAAGGCCGGCTCATTGAGCGGTGGTGAGCAACAGCAACTATCCATTGGCCGCATCCTGGTCGGCAGCCCCGAACTGATCCTGCTAGACGAGCCGTCTGAAGGCGTGCAACCGAACATCGTGCAGGAAATTGGGCGCATCATCCGCCGCCTGCGGGATGACGAAGGGCTGACGGTTGTCATCGTCGAACAAAATCTGGATTTGATCTACGCGGTTGCTGACCGCTGCATCGTCATGGACAAGGGCACCATTGTTGCAGAACTAACTGCAAACGAACTACGCGAGCCAGATGTCGCCAGGCGCTATCTGGCGATTTGACGGAGTCCCCTTTCGTCGTCCGGCGCCTGTATCAAACAACCTCATTGTGAAACAGGCGCTCGCCTGCGAACGCATCATTCTACGTGAAGCAGCGCTGCCTAATTGATCAATTGGCCAACCGCTGACTTGAGGCGTGGGAGAACATCGGCCTCAAACCATGGGTTGCGTTTGAGCCAACGATTATTCCGCGGGCTTGGATGCGGCGCAACAATCTGGTTCGGCCAAATCGCTTCCCAATTCGCGACCGTCTCCGTCAAAGACTCTTTGGCACGATCCGGCAGATGCCAGTCCCGTGCGTAGCGCCCAATAATAATTGTTAATTTCACAGCTGGTAGCTGCTCCAAAAGTTCACGCCGCCACGTTTCAGCGCATCTCGGTGGCGGGGGCAGATCTCCGGACGAACCAGTACCGGGATAACAGAAAGCCATCGGAAGGATGGCAACGCACTTTGAGTCGTAAAAGCTCTTTTGGCCTACGCCGATCCAGTCCCTCAAACGGTCACCGGATGGATCCTGGAACGGGACTCCCGACTCATGGACACGGCGACCTGGAGCCTGTCCGGCGATCAAGATACGCGCGTGCGGGTCCACCTGAAATACCGGGCGCGGTCCTAGTGGGAGTTCCGGACACAGCGCACATCCCCGCACTCTCTTGATGAGTGTGGCTGATGGGCCGGCGCTTGAGGACCTAGTCAAAATGATCTCCGCTACCGGTTTTGAACGAAGAACCGGGTCCGCCTCGATAGCGACGTATTTTAGTCAGCTTGGCCCCTACTCCCTAATTAGGCTGGACGATCGTTTTTCGCCGCCTTATTTCTGCGGACGATGGCGAATAGCGTCAAGCCGACGAAACCCGTGAGGGCCAACATCAGAACAGGATCCAGCCAACCCGCCACAGCTAGAACCCCGGCGGACCCGAACACAATCAATAAGACAGGGGTAAAGCAGCACAGCGCAGCAATCACACTGCCGACGACACCGATCCCAAGAAGCTTCCGGCGCCCGGATTCCTTCAATTTTGTTCTCCTCCAGCATTTGAACAGAGGACCAAACGCTCATGTGGCCCATGTTTTCGAGCGTTGCCGCCTTTGCAATAGCTCCTCGTTTCTTGACTGCCAGGGGAGATCAACGATGCGTCGTTCCTGATGTTTACCATAGTTTGGCAAAGGCGGTTGCTGGAGCATACAACCAACAGCACTTGCTTCTTCTCTGCGACAAATCTGAGCCGATGAAGATCGCCACGTAACCCGGCCCGTAAGCCCGAAAAGAAAAACCGGAGTTCCTAAGGGAACTCCGGCTTGCGCTGTCCATGTTTCGGAATGCGAAAATATCGATGGGTCAGTTTCTCCCCAGGCGTTGGGCGATCCCGACTCCGTATGCCGCGTCGGCGTTTCGGAAATAGCCAAGCTGCCGGTCAACGATATCCGACAGCACCCCTGCCATCGCACC
>JABJCZ010000272.1 GCA_018668475.1 Alphaproteobacteria bacterium
CAGGTGAACGATGTCGATACCGCCTATGAACGCGTGATCGCGGCAGGCTTCAAAACAACCAATCCGCCGCTTACTTTGCGGGGTGGCGTCGCTCGGGTAATCTACATTCGCGCGCCGGAAGACCAGATCACCGAGATGGTTCAATATTCCGAGCCCGCCGGGTAACAAGTGCCCGATATGACGTCCTCACCTGTCCTCGCAGCCATCGTCGAAAAAAGCGATACGAAACCGCGCAATCGGCGCGAAGGCACCCCGCTGCACGAAAAAGTCTACAACGAATTGCGGCGCGCGTTGATCGCCGGGCGATTTCAACCCGGCCAGGTGATCACCTTGCGGCGGGTGGCGGCCATGCTCGGCACCAGTCCCATGCCTGTGCGCGAAGCATTACGGCGATTGACGGCTGAGGGCGCGTTGGTCGTCGGCCCAAATCGCTCTGTGCGGGTCCCGATGATCACTGTTGCAGGTTACACGGAGGTCTATGAGATCCGCATAGCGTTGGAGGGTCTGGCTGCCGAGAAGGCAGCCGGTCGAATGAGCGAGGCCGAACTCGACCGCCTGCAAGCCGTCAATCAGGCCTTTCGCGATGCCGCCGAGAACAATGACGCTGAGGGCTACCTGGAGAACAACCAGGAATTCCACCTCTCCATATACCGGGCGGCGGGCTCCACATTGCTGGTCGATACCATTGAGGGCCTGTGGCTACGCGTCGGGCCGATCCTGCACTATCTATTTCGCGATGTTGGGCTGGTCAACGCCGCCGTGGAGACCCACACACCGATCCTCGACGCACTTCGCCGGCACGACGGGCCGGCAGCACGGGCTGCTGTCGCCAACGACATCCATCACGCGGCCCTGCATCTGACTGACTGGTTGCTACCAAAGGATTCCGCAGGCTCGCAGGACTGACTGTCCGCTCAGGAAATTCGCAGGAACCCCAGCTCGTCAATGCGCAATACCTGACCAGGGTGCACCAGCGTCGTTGCCGATTTTTCTTCGATCAGTAACGGCCCGTCGCCAGCATATCCGGCAGGCAATAATTCACGCGCCAGCACTGTTGCCTCATGCTCGCCATCCTCGCCATAGCGAACCCTGCGCGTTCCCTTCACTGCCGCGTCACCTGACAGGCCCTCGTTATCGAGAGGCTTGAGCGTGGGACGCGGCACACTGGCGGTTGCCACCAGATGAAAATTGACGAATTCCACCGGCGTGTCATCCAGCTTGAACGTAAATGCCCGCTCATGCGCCACATGAAAATCAGCCAAAACGCCTTCAATCGTTGGCGCCGCCATATCAACCGGCACGCCGACCCAGTGCTCCTGGCCCTGATAGCGCAGATCAATGCGGCCAGCGAAACTCAGATCTTCGGCATCCACGTTGGTATCCGACCCAAAATATTCCTCAGCCTCGTCCCGCAGTTCCGTATAGAGCGTGCGCACATCGTCCGCTGTGACGCCATCCGCCCGCATCAGGCGGGTGCGAACAAAGTCGCGCCGGGGTTCGGTCGCCAACATGCCCCAAGCCGAAAAGTAGCCGGGATAACGTGGCACGATGACTTCTCTCGCGCCAAGCTCACGACCAAGCGTTGCGGCGTGCATAGCCCCGCCTCCCCCACCGACAACGAGAACGAAATCGCGTGGATCATGCCCGCGCTGGATCGAGACCAGCTTGAGCGCGTTGATCATGTCTGCGTCGGCGAGCCGGATGACGGCATCAGCCGCCTCCTCGACGTTGACGCCAAGTCCATCCGCAATCTTCTGCATTGCGGCAGCCGCTTTCGCCCGATCAAGTTTGATCTGACCGCCGGCGAAATAGTCTGGATCAAGCACGCCAGTCAGGAGCTTAGCATCGGTGACTGTCGGCTCAGTGCCACCCTGCCCGTAACAGGCTGGGCCTGGGTCAGCACCGGCGCTAACCGGGCCAACTTTCAGCGATCCCACCCGATCGAACCAGGCAACGGATCCGCCGCCGGTTCCGATTTCGACGATATCCACCACCGGCACTTTGACTGGATAACCCGGATTGGTGCGCGACCATTCAAGCTTGTAGTCCGTGGTGACCGTCACCTCACCGTTCATGATGACCGAACATTTGGCCGTGGTACCGCCAATATCCAGATAGATCACGCTGGGCTCGTTGCACAGCTCACCTACAAGAGCCGCACCGTTCACACCCGCCGAGGGGCCAGACTCGACCAGTGTAATCGGATGCGCGCGGGCCCAATCAAAACTGGTGGAACCCCCGTTTGACTGCATGGCATGCATCGGACAGTTTAGCCCCTGCTCGCCCAGCGTCCGCTCAAGACGCTCAAAGTAGCGCTGCACGATCGGCTGCACATAGGCATTGAGAACAGCCGTATTGGCGCGCTCATATTCACGCCACTCACGCGTGATTTCATGACTGGCGGTCACCGCAACATCTGGCAGGCGCTTGCGCAATTCCGCCGCACATTCGCTCTCATGGGCCGGAGACGCGTAACTGTGCAAGAACTGCACGGCAACGGCCTCCACGCCTTCGGCCTGGCACGTCGCAACAATGGCGTCCAGATCCTCCAGGTGCAGCGGCTCGATTTCGTTGCCCTCGGCATCCATGCGTTCACGCACTTCGAACCGCAAATAACGCGGCACGAAGGGTTCAGGTTTTTCGAACCGAAGATTATAAAGGTCAGGCCGGTTGCCACGTGCAATCTCCAGCACATCGCGAAAACCGGTGGTCGTGATCAGCGCGGTCTTGACCCCTTTGCGCTCGGTAATGGCATTGATCACCGTGGTGCCGCCGTGCACGAAAAAACTCACGGCTTCAGGCGATACGTCCGCCAGCGCAATAGAGTTCTGAATACCCTGGGTCAGATCCGACGGCGTTGTAAGTGATTTCTCCGCCGTCAGTTCGCCAGTGTCATCATCGAAATACACCAGGTCGGTAAAGGTGCCGCCGATATCTACTGCCATACGACCCATGTTCAAGTTCCCCCGCGCAGGTTTGCCGTCGCCTCGGCATCAGTCTCACCGGCGTCGTTGATCACCACACCATAGGCACCCCGTGCCTGATCGCGCGTTACGTAGCCGTCGCGCACATCGGCGTTGACCGCTTCCGGCGGTCTGTCGTGCGGATCGCCAAATCCGCCGCCACCACCCGTCACCACACGCACCCGGTCTCCTCGCGCCAGCGCTTGATAGGCGATCCGCGACACGCGATGGGTTTCGCCGTCGTGATCGAATTCCATATAATTCGTCGAGCCATCACCGCCGCCTTCCAGCCCCCACGGCGGAACAATGGAGCGGCCATAGCTGCAATAGGTGTGGGCCTCGTCCGCCACAATCTCGAACTCGCGCACCACGCCAAAGCCGCCACGTTGACGCCCGGCACCCGCGCCGCCATCAGTATTGAGCGCATATTGGCGCACCCGCAGCGGCACCTTGGCCTCGAATAGTTCGATCGAATAATTGTAGGTGTCACCATCCGTCGTCGCGATCAAGGCGCCAGTGCCGTCGCGGTCCGCCATCGCGCCCCAGCCACCCACGGCCGGCTCAATATGAACAAACATTTCGTCGGTTTTTGGGTCGCGGCCAAAGAAGTAAGTGCCACACAGGCTCATGTAGCTACCCGCACTAAACCGCTCAGGCGCCAATGGCGCCAGCGCCATCCACACCAGCTCCGACGCATGGGCCGAGCCTTCGTAATACCACCCGGTCGGCGCCGGCTTGGTCGCTGTGAAAATTGTTCCCTCTGGACACACCAGTTTGAGCGGCCGAAACCAGCCCTCGTTGGACGGCGCCTGCGGATCAACCAGCGACTTGAAAACGGTTTTGACCGATGAACTCAGCGCTCCGTATGCACAGTTGATCGGCCCCCTGGTTTGCGGACTGGATCCAGTGAAGTCGAAGGTCATTTCTTCGCCAGCAATACGGACCTCCACGCAGACCGGAATCTGCGCATCGGTCACACCGTCACCGTCAATAAAGTCGGTGGAGTGATAAACGCCATCCGGCAAGGCCGCGATGGCCTGGCGGGCGAGCTGCTCGCTGGTATCGAGAATGTGCGCGAATGTATCGCGCACAAAATCGCCGCCGTATTTCTCGAAAATTTCACACAGGCGCGTCTCCGCGATCCGTACGGCGGCCAGCTCTGCATTAAAGTCACCGATGCACATGACTGGCAGACGCGTATTCTCCCGGATCAGCTCAATAATATCCGGCTGCACCACGTCGCCGCGGCACACCCGCAGCCCGGGGAAGCGTATCCCTTCTTGATAAATCTCGGTGGCGCTGGGTGAAATACTGCCGGCAACCGCGCCGCCAACCTCGCTCCAATGAGCAACAGCGATGGAAAAACCTTCAAGCGTTCCATCGATGAAGACCGGCTTGATCAACGCGATGTCGCAGGTATGCGTGCCGCCATCATAAGGATCGTTGGTCATGAATACGTCACCGGGATGCATATCGTCGCCAAAGCGGCGGATCATGCTCTCAACCTGTAACGCAAATGTGCCCGTAAACAGCGTGATGCCGTTGGTCTGGACGATCAGTTGGCCTTTCGGGTCACAAATGCCGCACGCGAAATCCAACACTTCGTAGATCACCGGGCTCATGGAACACCGGGCAATGACAATGCCCATTTCGTCAGCCGCCGCGAGCAATTTTCCGCGTACGATTTCCTGCGTTACCGGATCATGCATTGAGCTCGCACCCTGCTTGTCTGACATTTGTATCTCCATAGCCAGCCGAAATAGGCGCCGCGATTGTTCCCGACGGGAGCGGCGCGCGCAACCCTTCAGGGAACAATCATGTGCTTGGGGAATCGCCCAATCCTGCGCTACCGTGCGAGGTGACTAACTGGGAGATTCAAAATGGTAAAAATCGCCGAAATCAGGGCAACAGCCCACTCTTGCCCGATCACTCAGAACGTCATTCGTCTGGGCCTCGGGCGCAACGTCAAACGTGATTTTGTCTGCGTGCGGGTGATCACCGACGACGGGACGGTTGGCTACGGCGAGGCGCATCACGGGCAAAACCTGACTGCCATGGCTGAAATCGTCGAGAAAGGCCTTGGCTCCCTGTTGATCGGCGAAGATCCGTTCGACACAGAAGGCATCTGGAACCGGATCAAATATCAGCAAATCCAGACCCATGGCCTCGGCGCCGGCAGCGTCATCGCGCTCTCCGGCATCGATATAGCCTTGTGGGATCTCAAGGGTAAACTGCTGGGCCAGCCCATCTGGCGCTTGCTGGGTGGCAGCCGCAAGTCTGTGCGGGCCTACGCGGGCGGACTTACCCTAGGATTTCAACCGCTTAAATCGCTGGAAGCCGAGGTCGCGTCATACGTCGACATGGGGTACTCGGCTATCAAGCTGCGGGTCGGTGATACTCCGCGGAAAGACGCGGAGCGCGTCACTCACATCCGCAAGACATTCGGTGACGACCTCGACATAGCCGTTGACGCTGCGACCCGCTACAGCGCGCTCGATCTGCCCGAAGTGGTCGATTACCTCGAGCGCAACCGGGTCTACTGGATGGAAGAGCCTTTCACACCTGACAATGTGCAGGCCTATGTCGTCCTTTCGAAACGCACCAACACACCCATCGCTGCCGGAGAAAATAACTATACGCGACAGGCATTTACGGAGTTTTTCTCATCTCGCGCGATAACTATTTGTCAGGCCGATATCTGCAAAACCGGCGGCATAACCGAGCTCAAGAAAATCGCGGACATGGCTGCCGCCTGGCACATCGCAGTGGCACCCCATACCAGCCACAGCATTATCGCGACCGCGGCAACGGTCAATCTGATGGGTGCTATTCCCAATGCGCTAATTTACGAAGCCGATGAAGCACCGATCAACCCGTTCCGGACCGATTTATCACCAAACGCCCCGAAAATTGTTGATGGCTTTATCCAGCCCAACGATGCACCAGGCCTTGGTATCGACATTGATGAAACCGTGCTGGAGAAATATCCGCCCGTGCCTGGGCCCTGCTACATCCCGGGGTAATGGCCCCCAGAACCAACGGAAACGGGCCTAGAACTGCTTAGAATTCTGCGCGGCCCACGCTGGAGCCGCCACAGACATGAAGTGTCTGGCCGGTGATGAAGGACGACCCATCAGCCAGAAAAAACGAGACGGCCTCGGCAATATCCTCAGGCTCCCCGACGCGTCCGACCGGGATATTCGCAAGCGAAGCTATTGTTCGCGGGCTATCAGCCGGATTGGCCGCGCGATATAGCTCGGTCGCAATTGGTCCTGGGCACACGGTATTGACGGTAATGCCATCCCCTGCCAGCTCCAGTGCTAAGGTGCGAGTGAGGCTGACTAGCGCGCCTTTGCTGGCGGCATAGTTGGTACGTAGAGGTTTGCCGAGAACCGATCGGCTGGAGATATTGACGATACGGCCAAATTTCGCCGCTTGCATACCCGGGGTAAGCGCCTGGGCGCAATGGATAGCAGCACGCACATTTACCGCCATAACGGTCGCAAAATCGGCAGCGGTGGCGTCTTTCAACAATGCAGGCTTGACCACACCAACATTATTCACCAAACGCGTTATGGGGCCATCGGCAAGCGCACCCTTGAGCGCAGACGCAGTGGCCGCTTCATCGGACAGGTCAGCCTCAATATAGGTTGCCGAGCCCGCGTCATCAGGCCTCACCATGTCGATATTCACGACATCATGCCCGGTTGCCCTCAAATACGCACAGACGGCCCGCCCAATTCCGCGCGAGCCGCCTGTCACAAGTGCCCGGTCAGCCATATACCAGCCGCAAGGCGTTACGTATTTTCGGACGCCTACTCAGCAGCTGATTTGGCACCGATAGCCGCAGTCAGCTTGGGCATGACTTCCTTCGCCAGCAACTCCATGGAGCGCTTCATGGCGGGCTTGTTCACCCAGTCCTGAGCGACATGCAAGAGCGTGCCGAAATGGCCGACCTCTTCGCGGAACGCCAGGAGCTTCTCAACCACGGTATCCACACTGCCATGGATCACGAAATTGTCGCGCAGGTCCTCATGCTTCAGGGTATCCGGATCGTCACCCTTGTTCACGACAAAGGGGCCTTTCATCTCAGCCCGCTCGAAAATCTTGAACAGATAGTCATAGTAGTAATCTGTCGAATCGCCGCGCGTCTTGACGAGCGTCTCTGCCTCGGCATCCGTATCTGCAACATGGACGTTGCGGGCAACACGCCAGATTTCCGGGTCCGCTTCGCGGCCATGCTTGGCGGATTCTTCCGCGTAAACGTCCCAATGGCTCTTGGTCGACCAGTTACCGATAAAGTTGGCGCTGACCGGCTCGTATCCCTTGCTCGCAGCATAGCGTATCGAGCCGGAATAGGGGCTCATGGCAGAAATCGCGATCGGCGGTGTCGGCTGCTGATACGGCTTGCACATAGAGCCCAGGCCAATGTCATCGTAGACCCAGTCCGTGACCTTCACATTCCAGTATTTGCCCTTGATGTCATACGGCGGGCTGCCGGCCCAGATCTGCTGGATGATGTCGATGGACTCTTTCATCATCTCATTGCGGTCAAGATCCATGGTGCCGAACATTTCAAAGTCCGGCGGCAGGCCACCGGGACCAACGCCCATGATGAAGCGCCCCTTGGACAAATGATCGAACATTGCACACTGACCAGCAACCAGAGCCGGATGATACTGCGGCAGACACATCACACCGGTCGCAAATTTGATGTTTTTGGTTCGACCGATCAGGCTCGAGAGGAAAATCAGGGGAGAGGTGATCTGCTCCGCTGATGACGCATAATGTTCGCCGACCCAAGCTTCGTCATAGCCCAGCTCGTCGGCGTAAATCATTGCTTCCACATCTTCATTGATCGCCGTGTGGTAAGCCTTTTTAGGATCATGGACCGGCATCATAAACAGACCGAGTTTCATTTTTTCGAGCCTCCCGATGTAAAACTTTTTTGGCGGCGTTATCGCCAGCGGCGTATCTTAGCGAATGACCTTTCCTCGCCCAAGGGGAAATGACACAAGTTTGACCGGTATGACGACTTGTCAATCAGGCTCGTTCCCGTGCGCTTTGCCAGCTATATTCCATGACAACCAACCATTGAGAGATCGACGACAGCATGACCGACGAAAAACCTGAGGCTGCCAGCGAAGCCCGTGAATTTATGGCCCTCGCCCACCGCCTCGCCGACGCGTCGGGTGATATTATTCGACCGCTGTTTCGCACCAATATCGAGTCTCATGAAAAAGGCGACAAAGACAACCGGATTTCACCTGTAACCGAGGCAGACCGCGGCGCAGAACGCGTCATGCGCGAGTTGATTGAAAGCACTTTCCCAGATCACGGCATCATCGGCGAAGAATATGGCCGGGTTCGGGACGATGCCGAATGTGTCTGGGTGCTCGATCCCATCGACGGCACCGATCCCTTTCTTGCAGGACTGCCCGCCTGGGGCACGCTGATTGGCATGCAGCGCAATGGCTATGCCCTGATTGGCATGATGGACCAGCCATTTATCGGCGAACGCTTTTTCGGTGGGCCGGATGGCGCTTTTCTGGGCTCACGGCGCATCAAGTCCCGCGCCTGCGCCTCACTTGCCGAGGCGACGCTATCCATCACATCCCTCGATATGCTGACCACTGACGCCCAACGCAGCGCTTTCGACCAGATCGACACGCAGGTCTACACCCGTCGACTTGGCGGCGACTGCTACAATTATTCACTGTTGGCCGCCGGGTGTATCGACCTTGTTATTGAAGGAGAGCTCGGCCCTTGGGATATCCAGTCACACATTCCGGTCATTGAGGCCGCTGGCGGGGTCATCACAAATTGGCGCGGCGAGCCGGTTACCGCTGGTGGCTGGGTTGTCGCGGCCGGCGATCCCCGGGTTCACGAACAAGCCCTGGCTTATCTGCAAGAGGCAGCCCCCGACGCATGACAAACGACGATTCATACCCGCTTTCCGATCTTCTGGTGCTCGACCTGACCCGGTTTCGCTCCGGCCCGACGGCTGTGCGCCAGTTGGCTGACTGGGGCGCCGACGTTATCCGTATTGAAGCCCCGTTGAACCCGGATGACGCTGCTGATCCAGTCAAGGCACGCCACGGCGCGGACTTTCAGAGTCTTCAGCGCAACAAACGATCGATTGCTCTCGACCTGAAGTCGGTAGACGGCAAGAAGATTTTCATGGACCTGGCGGCACGCGCCGATGTTGTCGTTGAAAACTATCGACCGGGCGTCAAAAAACGTCTGGGCATCGACCAGGACACGCTCCGCGCCCATAACCCGCGCCTGATCTACGCCAGCATTTCCGGGTTCGGGCAGGACGGCCCCTATGCGGAGCGTCCCGGCTTTGATCAGATCGCGCAAGGCATGGGCGGCTTGATGTCTATTACCGGCCTGCCGGGCCAGGGCCCCGTGCGCGCCGGCATTCCCATCGCTGATCTTTCCGCCGGCCTTTATTGTGCCATCGGCATTCTGATGGCTTTGCTGGAGCGCACCAGCACTGGCGAGGGTAAATGGGTGCGCACGTCCTTGCTGCAGGCGCAGGTCTCAATGCTTGATTTTCAAGCGGCCCGCTGGCTGGTCGATGGCAAGGTCCCTCAACAGGCAGGTAATGACCACCCGACGACCATACCGACGGGCATGTTCCCGACAGTCGACGGGCACATCAATATCGCCACGGCGGGCACCGATATCTTTATCCGACTCTGCGACACCATCGGCGCATCTTCTCTGGCGACAGACCCGCGCTTCACCACTGGTCAATCAAGGTCCAAACACCGGGTTGAGCTCAACGCCCTTATCGGCGAACAGACTGCGCTC